>JAPKBW010000016.1 GCA_028823235.1 Longimicrobiales bacterium
CCCACCACACGGCCCTGGTAACAGCACGCCGCGAGCGACTGCCGGAAGACTTCCGGTCTGGCACGATGTACACATCCGACCAGACGCACCACTCGGTCCGGAAGTCTGCCGTCCTCGCAGGATTTCCTGAAACGAGCGTCCGAGAGATCGCGACGAACGAGCGTCAAGAGATGAAGATCGACGCCCTCAAGGCGCAGATCGCGGAAGATCGGGCCGCGGGACTCACTCCCTTCCTCGTCGTGGGAAGCGCGGGCACGACCAATACCGGTGCCGTTGATCCGCTTATTGACATCGCCGATGTGGCCGAGCGTGAAGGCATGTGGCTCCACGTGGACGGCGCTTACGGGGGATTCTTCGCTATGACGGAGCGGGGTCAGGAAGCCATGAACGGCATCGAACGCGCGGATTCCGTCACGCTTGATCCGCACAAAGGGCTCTTTCTCCCATACGGCACAGGCTGTCTGCTCGTACGCGACGAGGAGTCGCTCCGGCGGGCACATGCCACGTCCGCAGACTACATGCCCGTGATGCAGCACGACGCAGATTTTGTCGACTTCTGTGACCTCTCGCCTGAGCTGTCGCGAGACTTCCGAGGCCTCCGCGCCTGGCTACCGATCAAGATGTTCGGGATCGATGCCTTTCGAGACGCACTCGACGAGAAGCTCGATCTCGCCCGCTGGGCGACCGATCAGCTCCGTACGATCCCCGATTGCGTGATCGTGTCGGAGCCTCGCCTCTCGCTCGTCGGGTTTCGACTCGAACCCGACGGACTGTCCGACACCGCGCTCGACAAACTCAATCGTGACCTCATCGAGCGCGTGAATGCGCGTCGGAACGTCTACCTGACTGGAACTATGGTCGACCGTCGGTTCGCACTCCGGATCTGCGTCCTGTCCGTCCGCACACACATGGACCGGATGGCCTTGTGTCTGGACGACATCCGAGCGGCCATCGCCGAGCTCTAGTCCGGGCGCTTTCCGTAGCGGCGCCGACGGGGACGCGAACTCGTCTCGGCATCACCAGACTTCGCCTCGCCAACCTTCTTTTTCGCGGCCTTTTTGGCAGCGTTCTCACGTGCCTTCGCCCGCGTCGCACGGATCGCCTTAATGCGTTCTCCCCGCGGCACTTCGAGCGGAGCCTCGGCGGTCGCGCCGTACTCGAAGCCCTCGAGTCGGACTCTCTTGATCTTCGATCCAACCGCCTTCTCGATGCGATGGATCTGCCCTTCGTCCTCAGGCGTTACTAGCGTGAATGCCTCACCGAGCGCATCCGCGCGAGCCGTCCGGCCTACGCGATGGATGTAGTCTTCGGGCACAGCTGGCACATCGAAGTTCACGACATGCCCAAGAGCCTCTACATCAATGCCTCGCGCGGCGATATCCGTCGCAACCAGCACTCGAAAATTTCCGGCCTTGAAGCCGGCGAGCGCCTTGGTGCGCTGCGCCTGCGAGCGGTTTCCATGGATTCGATCGGCCAGAATGCCATGGCGATTCAGGACCTTCGCCAGGCGGTCCGCGCGGTGCTTGGTACGCGTGAAGACCAGCGCCTCCTGAATCTGCCCTTTCAGAAACAACTCCGTCAGGAGCGCGCCTTTCAGTGAAGCCGGGACCGGGTACAAGGCCTGCGTAACACCCTTGGCCGGAGCGGCTTTCCGTTGGAGCGCGATCTTGATCGGCTTCCGCAGGATCTGCGCCGTGAGCTTTTCGATCGCTGGCGGCATGGTCGCGCTGAAGAAGAGCGTCTGCTTCGGCGTCGGGATGTGCTTGAGGATCCTCTTGATATCGGGCATGAAGCCCATATCCAGCATGCGATCCGCTTCGTCCAGCACCAGAAATTCGAGTCCCGACAACGCAGCGTATCGGTACTGGAAGTGGTCCAGCAGGCGACCGGGGGTCGCGATGATGAAGTCGGCACCCGTCCGGAAGGCCTTTTCCTGCGGGCCCATGCCTACACCACCATGTACCGCGGCTGCCTTTATACCCGTATGGGGCGCGAGCGCATGGGCATCGGCAAGAATCTGGAGTGCCAGTTCGCGCGTGGGTGCGAGCACGAGCGCCCGAGTGGTCCCCCGCGGCTTGTCCATGAGTTGATGCAGAATGGGCAGGAGGAATGCAGCGGTCTTCCCACTTCCCGTCGCAGCACAGGCGAGAAGATCCCGGCCAGTGAGGGCCTGGGGGATCGCCTGTTCCTGAATGGGGGTTGGGCGTACGAAGCCCAGGTCCTCGACGCCTCTAAGAAGAGTCGGGTGCAAATTAAGTGCAGCAAAAGCCACGATATGTCCGGTTGATGGCGCACAGGGGCCGGCCGGAACATCCGGCTCGATAAGCTGGCGCAGAGTTTGTGCGAGGGCACGCCTCCGGATTCGGAGGCTCTTAGGTGGGATCCCGCAGAGCAGAAGCTAGTGGAAAAGAGGTGACGGGTGTAAGAGGGGCACCGCTAGGCGTGCCCTGGGGCCACCTTCCGCGTTGGATCCGACTTCCACATGAGGTGACGGATCATGAGCCCTGATGTGATCGTCGCCGCGACCCCGCCTGAGAGGATCCCTATCCAGACGCCCTCGATCGACTGATCGAAGATGTTCACCTGAGCATAGGCCATCGGGACGCCGACGAGCAGAACGCGGAGCGTGGTAATGAAAAGCGCCGGGAAGCCATGACCCAGCCCCTGCAGTAGTCGACCCGTGGTCATCCCGATCGCCATCATCGGGTAGACGAAGATCATGAAGCCCAAGTATGTCGTTCCGATGAGGATCGCCTCGGGGTCGTCGGTGAAGATCGGCAGGATCGCACCAGAACTCAGGAACGCGCCGGCTCCGATCACGGTCGCGAGCGTGATGGCCCAGCGGTAGGTATACAGAGACGTGGAGCGCACCAGATCCACTCGACCAGCACCAGCGAACATCCCGACCACCGTGACCGCCGCCCCTGAGAGGCCGAAAATCGGCAGTACGACGATCATGTCCACCTTGGATGCGGCGCCGTAGGCCGCTACTGAGACAGATCCGAAATCGGAGAGCAGAAGATTGTAAAGGATCGTCCCCACTGACATGACGAACATGCTGGCTGCGATGGGGACAGCCAGGCCGAGCAGAGGCTTCAAGACCACGACGCGCGGTGTGAGCGCGGACACCCGCAGCTTCACGAACGCCTCTTTTCGACGCAGGAGCAGAACCGCAAACGAGGATGCCGAGATGACCACGGCAAGAACCGTTGCGTACGCCGCGCCTCTTAGCCCCAAACCAAAACCGAAAATAAACAGCGCATCGAGCCCAATATTCGAGATCGTCGAGACCATCAGTACGATCATGGGCGTCTGCGCATCCCCTTCACCCGTCAGAACCGCTCTCAGCACAGACGAAACGAAGAACAGCGGCATAAAGAGGGCGAGCACCCGGAAATACTCCCAGCCCAGTCGAGCGACATCTCCCTCAGCCCCCAGCAGCGTCAGCATACGGGGGCCCGCAAGCAGGCCTGCGACACCAACCACCAGGCCGAGCAGAAGTCCCGCACTGATCGCAGTTCCGGCAACCGCATCGGCGCTCTCGGCATCCCCTCGACCGACGGCCTGAGCCACCATCGCAGTAACCGCAGTTCCCAGGCCCATCGTCAGGGCCATCACCAGGAAGAACAGTGGAGCAACGAAGGTGGCCGCCGCGAGCGCGTCCGTACCGAGGGTGCCGATGAAGGCCGTGTCCGCAACCACGTACATGGTGTGCACGGTCATGCCTGCGATCATGGGCAGAGCCATGATCCAGAGTGCTCGCCGCGGGTTCCCCAGAAACTCGTCCAAGCGATCTGTGCGACCACCCTTTTCGGGGGTCGCCATGGTCGATTTAGACATGTGGGCACTCGCCGGTAGGCACATTGGGGCGGCCCGCTGGGCAACCATGGTCAAAAGCTAACAGAGGCGAAAAGACCGTTGAGGGTATCTCCCTCTGGTCGCTACGACCCCGGGCTAAGCACGACCTTGTTCCAACCCGGCTCCCGAGCAGCGAAATGCCGATATGCATCAACGCCCTCGGAGAGCGGCAGACGGTGCGAAATGAGCGTCTTGATCAGGTCCTCTTTCCGCGCGGCCAATGCGAGCGAAGCCGGCATATAGTCTCGGGCAGGACAGCGGCCGGCGGCATAGCTGAGGTTCCTGTCGTAGAGCTCACCGGGAGAAAGAGCGAGGTGCTGCTCCGTGTGGACGCCCAGGGCGGCGATTCGGCCTCCAGGGCGAAGGAGATCCGCAGCCGCTCGGGTCGCGGCGGCACTCCCGACCGCTTCGATCGCCGCATCGGCTCCTCGCCCCTGCGTGACGGCCTGCACGATTCCAAGTGGATCATCGGTCTGGAAGTTGACCCCAGTCGCACCAAACGTCGCCGCCGTTTCCAAGCGCGACGCGACGTTATCGACCGCAACTACCTCACGGGCGCCCCGATCGAACGCAGTGAGGATGGCAAGCAGGCCGACCGGACCACATCCCACGACGACAACCATGTCTCCATCGACCACGCCTGAGATATCCGCCCCGAATGAAGCGGTGGAGAGGATATCGCCAGAAAGAAGCGCGACGGCTTCGTCGAGGCCATCAGGCACCGGCACGAGCGTCCCATCAGCATGCGGCACCCGTACATACTCGGCCTGGGCTCCGTGGAGCCCGGACCCGCTCTCTAACCAGCCAAACAACTGACTGTGGTCGCATCGCGCCGTAAGTCCGCTGAGACAATAAAAACACGAGCCACAACTGGTCGTGAAGGGCGCAACTACGCGATCCCCGACGGAGAACGACGTCACTGAAACGCCCACCTCGACGATCTCGCCCAGCAGCTCGTGTCCCATCACGGTGCCGACATCGAGCCCCACCTCGCGACCGAAGTAGGGATGCAGATCCGAGCCACATACTCCTGCGGTGGTCACACGAACGATGACATCGGTATCGTCGACCAACTCAGGATCAGGGACGACCTCATATGAAAGTGATTCGAGATCGTGGAAAGTGATGGCGTGCACGCAGACGCCCCCTTAAGAGTTCTAGAAAGGCAACTCGTCGTCGCTGTCATCACTCGAAGGCTCGGGCCACGGCTCGTCTCCACCGGCCGGCGGGCCTGAACCCTCACCACCGGCCTTCCGCTCGACCCGCCACGCCTTCACATCCGTATACCACTTACCGTTGTACTCGCGGCTCTCGATGTCGATGTGCGCGGTAAGTGTCTCCCCATCCTTCACCCCGAACTCGTCGATCTTGTCACCCCAGACCACAAGGCAGACAGGCTTCGGGTACTGACCAGGGGTCTCGAGGACGAATTCCTGCTTTCGCCAGGTCCCGTTCTTACTCTCGCCTGACTTCTCTTCGAGGATTTGAATGACTTTTCCGGTGATTTCAAGACTCATCGGTTTTTTCTGGAGCTGAGATGGTGTGGTAGAACGCGGGCCGAATGGACCGTTTCATGGATTGCGCACCAAGGCTGTCGAATCAGTGGGGTTCGCGCTAGGTGCACTCTTCGGAAATCCCTATATTGAAGAACAGGTTCTCAAACCCTGCGGCGCTATGGATCGCGCCTCACCTACATCATCTGCCCTCAGCACGCTCAGACCCATGCCCATCGCCACCCCCGCGCAGTTCGCTCAGATGCTCGATTCGGCCCAGGCCGGCGACTACGCCTACCCGGCCATCAACTGCACCTCCATTCTCACGCTCAACGCGGCGATGAAGGGGTTTGCAGACTCGAAATCCGATGGAATTATTCAGTTTTCGACGGGGGCGGGCCAGTTCGCCTCGGGATTGAACCACAAAGACGCGGCGTACGGCTGCATCTTGCTCGCCGAGGCCGCTCATCGGCTCGCCGAGCAGTACGATGTGCTGATCGCCCTGAACACCGACCACTGCCAGCCTGAGAAGGCCGCGGGGTTTCTGAAGCCGCTCATCGAGGCCACCGCGGAGCGGCGCGCCCGGGGTGAAACGAACCTGTTTCAGAACCACATGCTTGATGCGTCGATTCTGCCGCTCGACGAGAATATCGCAATTTCAAAGGAATATCTGAGACTTTGCGCCGAGCAAGAGATCATTCTCGAAGTTGAGGCTGGTGTCGTCGGGGGCGAAGAAGATGGCTCTGCTGGCACGGAGGACATGCCCGAAGACAAGCTGTATACGACTCCGGATGACATGGTCGCGATCTTTGAGGCGCTCCACGAGCTGGGGCGCTTCACCTTCGCGGCCACATTCGGGAACGTGCATGGGCACTACAAGCCCGGCGCCGTCAAGCTTCGACCCCATATCCTCAAGGATGGCCAGGCCGCAGTTACCAGGAAGCACGGCGCCGATGCTCAGATGGACCTGGTGTTCCACGGCGGCTCAGGCAGCCTCCTCGAAGAGATCCGGGAGACGCTCGCGTACGGGGTCATCAAGATGAACGTCGATACCGATGCCCAGTACGCGTTCACCCGGCCCATCGTCGACCACATGCTGACGAACTATGAGGCGGTGCTGAAGGTCGATGGCGAGATCGGCAACAAGAAATTGTACGACCCGCGCTCGTATCTGAAGAAGGGTGAGCAGAGCATGTCAGAGCGCGTGGCTATCGCGTGTGATGACCTATTGAGCGATGGCAAGTCGCTGTTCGGACAGACCTAGAAGCGAGTCGCCGCCAAGGTCGTTGAGGACACAAGTAAATACACAGAAAGGACATGAGAGAATCTTCTCATGCCCTTTCTACATTAAGACAAGTCACCGTACCCGGAGCCCGGCAGCCGATATAGCCGCTCAGTCACCGGTGACTGAGCCTACCCTGCTTGCTCGAGTTCGTACTCCGTCGTGATCTCGATCGCGCTCTTCAGCGTCTTGTAGACCGGACACCGGTCCGCGTGCATCGCATGCACTCGCTCGACCGTCTCCCGATGCTCCTCATCGGCCTTCAGTTTGTATGTGACGTGGATGCGACGGATCACCAGGATACCATCGTCCTTTCCGACCTCTCCACGTACATATCCGCTGAGGTAGCCTTCTCCAGCACTGATCCCGCGCGCCTCCAGCGCGCCTCCGAAGGTTCCGGTCAGTCAGCCGCCGGTCGACGCCATGACATAGTCGAGCGTCGTAGTGATTTCACGGTCGGGATCGGCACCATAGTGCTCCTTGATCGCGCCGTGAACGCCGAACTCGACCGGGCCATCGTGGGCCGGGAGATAGGCGCGTCGGAAAGTTCCTGTGATCCGGTCGATCCGGATGTCGGCCGTGTACACGGTATCTAACATGGGACTCCTCATGAAATGGACGCCGATGGTAAGGCGATTCCACTCCAGCGGAAAGACGAACCAGCGAAAGACCTCAAGATTATTGCATTCCCCAAGTCTTCGGCTTATCTTCGGTGTCCGCGTTCCAGCAGGGAGCGAGGGGCTCGAGTGGCCGCCTTCGGGGTGGCCCAGGCGTGTTCACGGCACGTCCCGGGATCGGATGAGGACGTGATGCGCGGGCCGAAACACCACCACGATGACGATTCCCTACGTCGAGCTGCACTGCCATTCAGGATTCTCTTTCCTGGACGGCGCGTCCCACCCGGAAGAGCTCGTCATGCGGGCCGTCGAGCTGGGCTACCCGGCCCTCGCACTGACTGACCACAATGGCCTGTACGGCTCAATGGAGTTCGCCCAGGCCGCCCGACAGGCGAAACTGCAGCCGATCACCGGCGCCGAAGTCACATTGCGCGAATGCTTTACAGGTGTCGACGAGCCCGAGGGCGGGCATCATGTCACACTGCTCGCTGAAACCCCACAAGGCTACGCGAACCTCTGTCGCCTCCTGACCGAAACGCACATGCACTCGGAGCGGGGTGATGCCCGGCTCCCACTGGAGTCCCTCCTCCGCCTCCCGGAAGGGCTGATTCTCCTCACCGGATGCCTAAAAAGCCCTGTTGCCGCTGCACTCGACTCATCCGTAGCCGACGCGGAGGCGTTCACGAGTAGACTGATCTCAGCGTTCGGACCCGGAAACGTCTTCATGGAGTTGCAGGACAACGCAGTGAAAGGCGACAGAGCCCGAAACAAGGGCCTGGGGCGGCTCGCAGGGCGCATGGGCCTTGGTGTGGTCGCCACGGGGAACGTGCACTACCACCGCCCCGAGCGGCATCGCCTGCAGGACGTGCTCGTTTCGATCCGTAGCCGGGCCACATTAGACGGCGCACACGGCGCCAGAAGGGCCAACCGACTCTTTCACCTCCCCGACGCCTGGGAGATGCACCATCGCTTCCAGAGCCGTCCTGAGGCAGTCACGAACACGCTCCTGATCGCCGAACGGTGCGCACAATTCGATCTGACCGAGGACCTAGGCTACGAATTTCCTGATTTCGCTGGGTCAGAGCGCGGCGGGGGCATCGAATCGCTCGCTGCCATGTGCCTCGGCAAGATCAGCCAGCTCTACGAGCCGGGAAGCGAAGAGGAGCGCGATGCCGAAGAGCGGCTTCACACCGAATTGTGCCTCGTCGACCTGCATGGCCTCGCCGGGTTCTTCCTGGTCTACCGTGACATCATGAAGCTGGCCGGCGAAGTCGCTCGGGAAGTACGCGGAGAGGCGCCCCGGGCCAGTTCCGGGCTGCCGGCCGGACGCGGACGTGGATCATCCGTTTCCTCGATCATCTGCTATCTGATCGGCCTGTCCCATATCGACCCGGTCAAGAACAATCTCTTCCTCGGTCGCTTCCTGAACGAAGCACTGCGCAGCGTCCCGGACATTGATCTCGATTTCCCAAGGGACATAAGAGAAAAGTTGATTTTACGCGTGTATAACAAGTACGGACATGAACATACGGGACTCGTCTGTACTTTCCCAACGTACCGACTGAAGTCTGCAGTGCGTGAGATCGGCAAGGTCCTGGACCTCCCCCTCGGCGAGTTGGAGAAGCTTTCGAAGCTCGCCGAACACCGTTCCGCATCAGGGCTCGCGGACGAGATCGCTTCCCTGCCGGAGTTCAAGGACCGGGCCGATGGCCACCTCTGGAAACTGCTCGGAGAGCTGGCCGAAGACGTGTCCGGACTTCCACGTCACATTTCGCAGCACGTCGGCGGCATGATCATCTCGAGTCGCCCCTTGGTCGAAATCGTCCCACTCGAGCCGGCCGCCTGGGAGGGCCGCGTCCTATGTCAGTGGGACAAGGATTCGTGCGAGGACGCCGGCTTTATCAAAATCGACTTCCTGGCCCTCGGAATGCTGTCCTTGGTCGAGGAAAGCATCGATCTGATTGCCGAGCGGCACGGGGAAGCTCCCGATCTCTCCCGAATCGACTTCGAGGACGAGGTCATTTACGACCGGATCTGCTCCGGGGACACGGTGGGGCTCTTCCAGATCGAAAGTCGGGCTCAGATCCAGATGCTCCGGCGCACGCGACCCCGAAACCTCGACGATCTTTTCGTTCAGGTCGCGATCGTGCGCCCGGGGCCAATCGTCGGCGGCGCGGTGAACCCCTATGTGCGCCGTCGAGAGATGCTGCGCGAGAACCCAGACTACGAGGTCCCCTACCCCCATCCGCTCCTCGAGGAGGCTCTGGGAGAGACGCTGGGGGTGATCATCTTCCAGGATCAGGTCCTAAAGGTCTGTCAGGCCCTCGCGAACTTCTCCGACGGCCAGGCGGAGTCCCTGCGGCGTGCCATGAGCCGGAAACGCTCCAGAGAGGCCCTGACGGCCCACTGGGATGACTTCAGGGAAGGAGCCATGGCCAACGGCATCGACAAGACCACGGCCCGGGAGATCTTCACACAAGTCACCGCGTTCTCGGAATTCGGCTTCCCGAAATCACACGCCGCAGCCTTCGGCCTGCTGGCGTATCAATCGGCCTGGATGCGGCACTACTACCCAATTGAGTTCTATGTGGGGCTGTTCAACAACCAGCCCATGGGCTTCTACTCGCTCGATACTCTAGGCCGAGACGCCCGCAGGAACGGAATCAGAACCCTTCTGCCCGACGTAAACCACAGCGGCGTCGAATGCACGGCCGAGGGTGACGACCTGCGCGTGGGCCTAGGGTTCTTGCGAGGCTGGGGTTCAGAAGTCGCCGAGCGGGTCGTCAACGAACGCCTGAACAATGGTCCGTACCGGTCGATCGTCGAATTCCTGCGACGCACCCCTGCCGCACTCAAGCGTCCTGCCATCGAAAACCTGATCTGGGTCGGTGGATTCGGTGATTTTGGCCTTACCCGACGGGAATTGCTCTGGCAGGCCGGGCTCTGGCTCGGCCCGGAGACAGACGGCGACAGCAGCGGTGGCCGCGAAGACCATGCACAAACCGAACTGGCGCTCGACGACCCCTACGCAGGCATGGCGTTTCCGGACCTTGGGGAGCACGACCAGATGATTGCGGAATACCGCATGCTCCAATTCTCTGCGAACCTGCATCCGCTCACACTGCTACAGCACGCGCTGCCGGAGGAGACTGTCGGTTCAGACCGCCTTCCGCACCTCGAACAGGGCAGTACCGTGCGCGTCGCAGGCTTGGTCACGACACGACAGCGACCGGGAACGGCAAGGGGCTATGTCTTTGTCCTAATAGAAGATGAGTACGGTCCCATCAACGTAATTGTGAAGCCAGACATCTATAAGCGTGACCAATCGTCTGTACGCATGGAGCCGTTCCTCACTGTACGCGGGCGCCTTCAGAAAGACGGTGACACACTCAACGTGATTGCCTTCGAGGTCGAAGCACTGATAGTGCCCGGGACTCCGGTTCGGAGACGAGGTATGTCCAGGTCCTACCCGGACGGTCGCCGGCCGGAAACAGCTGCCGTGCGAGAACTCGCCTCGCCAGATGATGCAGACACCCAGACAGACTCGACCGAGGGCCCCATGGCTCCCACTAGGGACAGCACCTCACTCCACACGTCCCTGCCCGAGCCACTCGAAACGTGGGCGGATCGGGACGAGAAGCCTGTCACCAACCCATACCAGTACCTCACCGCCTTGCGACAGAGCCCGCCAGGCATCAAGAGTTTCGGCTGATGCCAGGCTTGTTATGAATCGACGGCTGGGCTTCACGCTTCTCGCCACGGTGCCTCCCGATCGCACCGCACACTTCGCCATGCTGCAGAAGATCGAAGGTCACGAAAGAGGCGGATCAGACCTGAGGCCCGATCCGCCCATCACAGGTGCGGCAGCGCGGGGTCAGCGCCCCTGGGGCCAGATGTTGTTGCTACGGTCCACGTCAGGGGCTGCTCCAGCTGGATCAATCTCAATCCGACTCACCGCTCCGGCTGTCGAGGCAACGTCGATTTCGTAGCTCGTGTTGCCTGCCAGCCAATGGCTGACGGGAATCTCATGCACGAAGTCCATGCCGTTTCGCGTCCGGATACGGACTGTGGCCGGGAAGACCGCAAGGCTGCGGTCTTCGATCGTCACGATCGCGCCACCTGTCGGCTTGGGCTGCACGGACCCAACCGCGTGGTCCAACGTCCAGGTGTTGTAATAGAACGACGTCCAGAACCAGTCCAGGTCCTCTTCCGCGAATCGCTCGAAGGTATTGAAAAAGTCCCACGGCGCCGGATGCTTGTACGCCCACTCCGAGATGAAGGCCTGGTACGCGGCACGGAAGGTGTCTTCGCCGATCACCGAACGTAGCGCACCAAGCAGCGTTGCAGGCTTCGGATATGACGCGACACCGTAGCCCGGGCCGGGTTCGTAAAAGTCACCATGACGCATCATGCTTTGCTCGAGACCAGCGGCCGCAACCTGAAGGTAAAGAATAGCTTCCACCCTATGGTGATTGACCCCGGGCCAAAGCGCCATCCGACTCTCCTGTTCAAGAAACGACGTCGAGCCTTCGTCGAGCCAGGCGTGCCGCTTCTCGTCCGTTCCCACGATCATCGGCACCCACATGTGGCCGATCTCGTGTGACGTGGTGTTGAAAACGTCCGTCGGCTCCCCACCTTCGTACGGGCCAATGACCGTCATCATCGGGAACTCCATGCCCCCGTCGATGATGTCGGCCCCTTCGACTGAAGTCATGTGGGACCACGGGTATGGAAATCCGGTGTACTCCGAGTGGTGCTCGATTGACTGCTTGCCGTACTCCCACTGCTGTGACCACAGAGGAGCCCGACTTTCTCTCCAGAAGGAGTTGATGAGGATGCGGCGGTCTGCCCCGGGATCCACGTCCGTGGCTTCAGCCGAGACACTTTCCGCTCCCTCCTCGTCTCTCGAGTCGTCCTCGTCGTCCGACATCTCAAGGTCAGATGGGTTCACCCAGGGTTCAGCCAGCGGCCCCACCAGCGCAGAGGTGGCATCCCACTGTTGGACGTTGGACGTCGTCCAGGCAAAGTCCCTGACGTTCTCCGCCGTGAAGTGATACGTCAGCAGCCCTTCGACGCCCTCGGTAGTCACCGTGGCAGCCTCACGCGCAGCCGAGTCTGCAATCGTGACCAGTGTGTCCGCCTCCGCAGCGACAGCGAGAAGGTCCAGAGTCCTCTCCGAGTAGACTTCCTCGGGGTTCTGGAGATCTCCGGTCGCCATCACCGTCCAACCGGCGGGCACCGTCAATTCGACGTTGTAGTCCCCGAACTCATCGTAGAACTCTGCATTTCCGAGGTATGGCTGGGCGCTCCAGCCGCGGAGGTTGTCGAACATCCCGATTTTCGGGAACCAGTACCCGACGAAATAGACCTCATTGTCTGAGTGACCCATGCGGCCCGCGCCCTTTTGGGGAAGCGTGACCTCCCAGTCGATATCGAGCTGGAGGGTGTCGCCACGCTCGAGTCGGATCGACGGGCGCACCTGCATAAGCGTGCCATCGACTTCCCAACCCGGACCGGCTGCGAGTGGTCCCTCGCTCAGTTCTTCCCCGTCCGCGGCCAAGCGCGTAATCGTTACGCCACCCGTAATCTCTTGAGACGCGTATCGGGGTGACCCTTCCTTGTGGATGTTCTGGTGCAGGTGAACAAACACAGAGGCAAGATTGGCCGGCGCATCATGAAAATAGAGGATCTGGGCGGTCCCCTGGAGCTTCGCCGTCTCCGGGTCCAGAGTCGCGCGGATGTCGTAGCCAACCCACTGCTGCCAGTAGCCAGAGCCCGGTGATCCGTCCTCGGTACGCCAGGCGCGCTCCATGGCACGCTCGAACTCGCCGGGCGGCACGGTGGCAGACGGAACCGGCCTGGTTTCCCTTTCCTGGGCCGAAAGAGCCGATCCCGGGTCACCCACGACAAGCGATGCGAGAAGCACAGCCGCCACAACCCATCTATCTATTGCTGATTCCATCATCGATCCCCTCAGGGATTGCGTTTCGCGTAAAAGGCGACGCCTGCCCAGTCCGTCGCAGCCGGGAACATGTCGAAGTAGCGGTTCACCCCCTCTTCGCCCATGAATGGCGCCAATTCGGTGCGCACCTCGGTCTCGAACCGGGCCGCATCCTCCACTTCCTCGTCGATCCCGACCGCAATCGCAGCCCGCACACGAGCTTCTAGTGCGTCCAATCGTTCTGCGAGCTGCTGACGACGCGCCTCCACTTCTCCATGAATCCCGAAGTGGGTCGCACCGAAGCGTTCCGGCCCGATCTGTCCGATCTCTTCCAAAGTACGAGCCCAGTCCAGGAGATTTACCGCGGGCGGAGGTGTTGGTGGATGCTGCGGCCCGCCGCCGAGCACGATTCCCATGGAGTCACCGGAAAACAGCGTCCCGTCCGACTCGTCAAGCCACGAAATATGGTGTGATATGTGTCCGGGTGTGGATATGGGACGAAGCCCGCCCCACGGGCCAGCCTCCCCGGGCCGCCATGCCCTGATCCGATTCACCTCCACTGGCTTCACATCACCCCACAGTGTGTCGTGTAGCTCCCCAAACGTCCGCCTCGTGCTCGATACGAGCCGATCCGGATCCACCATATGTGACGCCCCATCTTCATGAACGTGCACAACCGCATTGGGGAAATGATCCAGGAGGAACCCCGTGCTACCGGCGTGATCCAGGTGAATGTGGGTCAGTAGGACGTGTCGAAGCTCTCCACCCGTGATCCCATACTGCGAGAGCGACTCGAGGAGGCCCTCAAGCGTGGTCGTTGGGCCAGGATCGATAATCGTTGGCTCAATGCCGTCCACGACGTAGCAGCAGATCGCACCCGGGAGATCGAGATGCTCGAGGTCGACACAGATGTGATCGTTCATAAACACTCCATAGGGTCAACGAAAAGGGGCGTCCGCATCGCGGACGCCCCTCCTTTCAAACTATGCCGCTTCGTCGGCAATCCGGCTTCAGCCGCGATCACTCATCGGAACGAAATTACGCTCGTCCGAGCCAGTGAACACCTGGCGGGGCCGGGCAATCCGTAGCTCTGGATCCTCCAGCATCTCCTGCCACTGAGCGAGCCAGCCGACGGTCCGCGGGATGGCGAACAAAACCGGAAACATCTCTACCGGGAAACCCATCGCCTGATAGATCAGGCCCGAGTAGAAGTCGACGTTCGGGTAGAGGTTCCGCTCAACAAAGAAGTCCTCGTTCAGCGCAATCCTCTCGAGCTCCAAGGCGATGTCGAGGAGCGGGTTGCGTCCCGTGACATTGAAGACCTCGTCCGCAGTCCGCTTGATGATCGCGGCGCGAGGATCGTAGGCCTTGTAGACACGGTGCCCAAAGCCCATCAGGCGCTCTTCCCGCTTCTTCACGCCTTCCATGAACGCCGGGATGTTATCAACGCTCCCGATGCGCGTCAGCATGCGGAGCACCGCCTCGTTCGCCCCGCCATGCAACGGGCCGTACAAAGCCCCCATCGCTCCGGCCATCGCCGAATACGGGTCGGAGTTCGCAGAACCGATCACACGCATTGCGGTAGCCGAGCAGTTCTGCTCGTGATCTGCGTGCAGAATGAACAGGATGTCGAGTGCTCGCTCGAGCACTGGGTTCGGCTCGTATTCCCGCGAGCCAATCCGGAACAGCATGTTCCGGAAGTTGGCGGTGTAGTCGAGCTCGTTATCAGGATAGACGTACGGGAGTCCCCGATGATGACGATACGCATAGGCCGAAAGCGTCGGCATCTTCGCGATGAGGCGGATGATCTGCTGCGAACGGGCAGCAGAGTTCTCGATGTCCTTAGCCTCAGGGTAGAACGACGAGAGCGCTGCAACGCCGCTCATGACCATGCCCATGGCATGCGCATCGTAGCGGAAGCCGGAGAAGAGCTCGGTGATGTTCTCGTGCACGTAGGTGTGGAACGTGACCTCGTGGACGAAGTCGTCCAGCTCCGACTGGGCAGGCAGTTCGCCTTTCAACAGGAGGTACGCCACCTCGAGGTGGGTGCTGTGCTCCGCAAGCTGATCGATCGGATACCCGCGGTACCGCAGAATACCCTTGCCACCATCGATGAACGTGACAGAACTCTTGGTCGACGCGGTATTCGTGAAGCCAGGATCGTAGGCCATCATCCCGAAATCGTCGTCGTTGACCTTGATCTGACGCAGGTCCATCGCCCGGATGATGTCGCCACTGTGAATGTCGACCTCGTAGTTCTTTCCAGTCCGGTTATCGCGGATGGAGAGGGTATTCTGCCCCTCGCTCCCGTTCTCTCCCATTTTCTCTCCATTTCGGCCGGATCGCATAGCGGGGCGAGCCAGCTTATGCCTATGCTGAACAGCATTTAATTATATCGGTAGTAAGGGCTCGTGCGAAGATGTCAATTCAGTCTTTCACCCGCACAACCGGAGTGGGCACGCGATCGCTACCGGGTCCACACCAGAATTACGCCGCATTCATTCTCATACGGGGTGCCTTGGTAGCGCATCGGTGCCTGGAACGGACCCCAGCACACCTCGATTGCCTCGACAATGTCGATCGGCAAGATGTCCTCCAGCCCGAAGCCCGCGCCCTGAAGCCCATTGAGCAGATGCGACCCGTTCTCCTGACTCGGAGATGAGCGTTACCGTCGCAAGCGATATCGCCTCGTCCATAACGACGTCGAAGACCAATCCGCGGACAGATTGCGCCGACGCGTGTTCCGGCACGGTCGTCTCAACGACAAACAACAGCGAGCAAAATACCAGCAGCGAGCAGTCGATGAGTCGTAGCATCTGAGCCCAGATCGGGGCTGCCGTACCGTCCGGGCTTCATGCCAGACGTACGGCTCCAAGAGTGCCGGGGGCGGGAGTCGAACCCGCACATCCCAAGGGATAGCGGCTTTTGAGGCCGCCGCGTCTACCGTTCCGCCACCCCGGCAAAGGGCTCAAGCGAGTGCATTATCGCTAACCTCGCGGTTGGCGTCGAGGCGTCGAGCAACTAATCGGGCGACACTCGAACTCGTCTCCCAGCAGCTTAACCGGCCGTACTCTCTGGAAAAGCCACCGCCTCGTTAGCCGTCGTGTCCCTAGCGTGCGCCGATCCACCGAGACTCCGGCGGCGGTCCGAAGTCGACGTACTTGAAGGGACGCAGTGGCTCTTCCCTCGGCCAGATCATGTCCAGCGTGTCCCCGTTGTACAGCTCGCCGCCCTTCATGACATAGCGTATCGATGCGGTGTTCCTGATGTCCTCGAGAGGGTGCCCGTCGAGCACCACTAGGTCCGCCACCTTGCCGACCTCTAGACTCCCGAAGTCGGCCGCCATTCCCATGCCCGTCGCGACGTTGATGGTCGCTGCCCGCAACGCTTCGTGCGGTGTCATCCCGGTCATCTCCAGCATCCAGAGCTCCCAGTGCACCGCTAGGCCGTGGACCTGGCCGTGCCCCCCCGCGGCAACCAAGCCGCCGGCTCTACCGATCGCGGCCGCACCTGCCCCACCCTTCAGGAAATAGTACTCGTCGAGTTCGAAGCGCTGACTCGTCCGCGACTTGTGGTCGAGAGCTGCGTGCGTCAGGAAGTGGGCGAGCTTTTGGTTGGAGTGCACGTCCGTGGTCTGATACCAGTACAGCTCACCTTGGTACGTGCTGGGCGACGCGACGACGAGGGTCGGCGTGTACATCGTCCCGGACCGGGCATAGAGCTGCACGACATCGTCGTACACGTTGACCAGATCGGTGGGAGCGTGTTCGACGGCCGTGTATCCGTCGAGAATCATAGCCACCTGACGCATCATGCCACCGCCCTCAGCCGTCGAATTGATCCCAAGCTCGTCTCCCGCCCTGAGCATCCACTGGATCTGGCGCCGCTGGGGCTGCATGTACTGCTTCGTGGAAAACGAACCACGATCGACGTAACGCTTCACGCCCGCGAAGGCGTCTGCGTAGTTGTCGATCTTAATCGCCCCCGATGTCTGTGATGGCCCTGTCATGAAGATTCTTGGGCCAAGCATACGGCCGGCCGCGATCAGCTCGCGGTAGTGGAACTGATCCGTGGAGGCGTTGACGTCGCGCGCCATGGTCACGCCGAAGGCCAGGTTCACAAGTGGCTCGGGCGCGATCTCGACAAGCACGTCCCGCGGCATACCTCGGATATGCGCGTGCGCGTCGATGAGTCCCGGGATGATGGTCTTGCCCGCCACGTCGATGACGCGTGCCCCATCGGGGATCTGGACCGCGCTCGAGGCCCCGATCGCGCGGATCCGATTCTCGGTCACGACGATCGTCGCATTCTCGAGCACTTCGTCGCCATTCATCGTCACGACGGTCGCCCCGGTCAGCGCGACCGAGCCCTCCGGCTTCGTCATGGGGACGACCAGACGGATCGGGACGGCCTCCGCGAGCCGGTCGAGGCCCTCTTCCGCCGCATCAGGGCCAAACACCTCGTCGAGCTCAAGGTGCGAGAAGACGTTAGCGAACACCCAACTGAGTCCCGCGCCGCCATCAGCCCACCGCAGATCCTGCCCCCCGTCGCGCGTCACTCTTTGGAACGGTCCAGGTCCCGAGTTCTGGCTCAGCGTCACCGTCTCGAGCGAAGGCGGGAGTGCCGCCACGTACACCTCTTCGCGCAGCGTGAAGGCCAGCCACTTCCCATCTGGCGATGGGACCATCTCGACGGCCCCCTCCACCGTCGCGACCTCACGCTGCTGGCTACCATCGAGGCGGACGGAGACGAGCGTCCCGTTCTCGGCATAGGTGATCCGAGAGCCGTCGGCGGTGAACGTGAGCACGTTGTCCGAAGGCGCCGAAACGACGGACTGCGCGTCGCCTCCGGTGCTCGGGATCCACTCGATGAACCCGCGATTATTCGTGTTCCTGTTACGGATGACCGCAGGATCCTCCCGGACGTAGACGATCTTGTCGCCGGCCGCCGACCAGGCCGGGTTCGCGTAGTACGCCGGGTGCGTCGTCAACCGCTGTGGCTCTCCGCCCCGGGTCGGGACTCGCCACACATGCCCGCCGTCCGACGCGTGCCAGCTCACAAAGGCGACACTGGATCCGTCCGGCGAAAACGTAGGCTGATACTGCCCGCCTGCGCCCTCAATAAGGGGCCTTGGCTCGCCGTTCGGCAGATCCATGATCCACAACTGATTGAGCGAGCCAAAGACCAGTGTCGAGCCGTCGGGACCCATCTCGCCATAGCGGACGTTTCGCACGACGAGCGAGTCCTCCTCAAACGGCATCTCATGATAGATCAGCGGCCCAAGTTGTTGTTCAACCGACGCCGTGAACGAGATCTCCCGGACGCCTTTCGTGCGGATGTCGACTTCGTGGAAGGTTCCGTCCTTCACGAACACGACCGCGTTCCCATCGCGTGTGAAGGTGAATCGCGTGCGCTGGTTCAGGTGTTCGTGATCGATCGGGAAGGCCAGCCACTCGTCTTCGTCCGTGACGAGGTTGCGGATCCGGAGCCCGCTCATGGCATCAATGTCGGCCACGTAGACCATTCGCTCCCCGTCCGGCGAGATCGCCGGGCGAGCGGCGCCGGAAGGCACCCGCGTGATCGCCGCTATGTCCCCGGTATGCCGGTCCAGTCGCATGATCTGCGCTGGCTGCGGAAGGCTGTTTCCGCGAAGCGATGTCGCACCGGAGCTTGCCGTCCCACGGAAGTAGACGTAGCGACCGTTCGGTCCCCACCGAAAACCGAGTCCCTCGGCCTCTCCATCCAGCTCCATCCCGCTCCCGCCGCTCAAGTGGATCAGCCAGGGCTTTCGGCCGGTGTTGGGGCTCCCCGACTCGTTCTTGCGGACCATCACGTACTCGCCGTCCTGCGACCATTCGGGATCGTCGAACTGGAAGTCACCACGTTCGGTGGTGACCGAATTCGGGTTCGAACCGTCCGCTTCGATCATCCAGAGATTTTCGTTTCCGCTCCGGTCGCTCACGAACAAGATGCGACTCCCGTCGGGCGAGAAAACCGGCTGCAGATCCAACGCTGGACCCCTGGTGAGCTGCGTAGCAGGTCCCCCGTTCCGCCGCACGGTGTACAGGTCACCCAACAGATCGAAGAGGATCGTCTCGCCGTCGGGCGAGACGTCCACGTTCATCTGCGATCCCTGACTCGTCTCGAAAGAAACGGTGCGACTGGGTGTGATGCAGAGACTGTCGCAGGCACCGCCCGCTTCGGGCTCAACCTGCTCCTGTGCCCCGGCGCCGGCGACGGCGAGCACGACACAAAGTGATGCGGTCACCAGATGGCGATAGCGGACCATGATACAGCTCCTTTGCGATCGATACGTTTATCGGTCCGAAGGTATGCACGTCGCACGCGGCTGGCATGCTCCCCGGCTACTGCTCCACTGGGTCAAGTCATCGTCAGACGATGGTGTCGGGTGAGTGTGCGAATGGGAAGCCGACGTTTTGTGCGCTGTCTTTGAGGTCTGCGGAGGTGATTGGGGAGGAGTTCCGACACGGGACAAACCAGGACGAGGTTCATTCCCTTGTGATACTCACGCTTCCGATCGTGACCACCCGCGTCACCGGGCTGGGTCACCGAGTTGGTCCTCCTCAGCGCGGCCGTCGTACCACACCGATCCGCAGCACAGAGCTATGACGGTGTTATCCGCGGTGTCGGATACGTCTCCCAAAAAGAAACCCCGTCTTGCCACGACATCTCGTGGAGGCGCACGGAGGCAAGGGACTCGCCCAGAATCGGCCTGAAAGCGGCGCTCGATTCACGGTCCGACGACCTACACCTGACACCTCTGGAGCACCATGGCCATGAAAACGCATACGATGGTCAGGCCTTGTCGAGGAACCCACAACGGCTCTGGCCTAGCCCCTACGAGGTCAATAAGCGGGTGCCAGGAATTCGACGAAGTTCGTTTCGTCATGGAAGCCGTAAACGTCGGAATGGAGGCCGGCGGCTGCGACCGCCACGATTCTCATGTCCGTCCTGTAGCTTGACGGCGACAAGTCGGTGGAAAAAGACCCAGCCGTTCAGTGCACTGAACGCGGCCCCCGAGGGATTCGCTATCTATCCACAACGGTGAACTCGAAAGTGTCTCGAACCACGTGACCGTCAGCCCCCATACCCCTCCATGAGACGTTGTACGTACCCGGGGAGAGTTCGCCATGGAGTTGGATAAAGAACGACTGTCCGTCCTCCTCGTCCTGTACAGCGTCCATGACGTGAACTCCGGCGTCCTCCGCTTCTACTAAGCGGATCTGGGTCGTCCCCTCTGCAGGTTCTTCGGTGAACCAGAGACGAATCTCGGACGGCGTCTCGACGGATGAGCCCGCCGCGGGCGCGGAGCGACTCAGTGCGAAATGCTGCACCTCCGCCGGTGAAGCTGCAGCGAGGCCGCCAATAATCAGCATGGAAAGGGCGGCAGCTTTGATGGTGTGGGTCATGTTCAAAGGTCCTCTCTTGGTAATTATTATGAAATGTCAGTAGATGAGCCGGAGGCCGGCGCCGAGCCTGAAGCGGCCGGCCTCGACTGCTCCGGGAAGGAGCGTGCGAGGTTGAGCCTCGTCGACCCACGTCAGGTCCACATAAGGCGCGAACTTCCTACGGATCTCGTATCGCGTACGGATACCGAGTTCGATCGTCCGAAAGCCGGCGTCCAGGTCGAGGGTGTCGTCACCCGTGATGAGCCAATCGGCCTCTCCCCCTAACGTGAGCACCGCGCGTTGAGTCAGGAACAGATCCGTTTCTGCTTCTAAACGGAGGCTAGGATCGCCGTCGTAGCTGACAAAACCAAACAGGCTCACTTCGAACCAATAGGGGGCGAGCCCCATGACACCGACCGTGAGATACCCCTGCGAAGCGGGCAGGACTTCGTGCCGATATCCCACAACCAGGTCCCAGAAACGGCGAACGTAGCGTCCGTAGAGCAGCATCGCCTCGGCGCCCTCGAGCTCTCGGTCGAGACCTTCACCCTCAGTACTCCACCATACGCGATCGAAATCGGTGCCTATCCAACCGGTGGCGTGCCATCGACCCACGACGAAGTCGCTGCTTGTCGCAACATCAACGTCGAGGAGCGAATAGTGGAAGACCGCGTTGTCCGACTCCTGTGCCGCGGCACCGGTAGGGCCCATCGGTGCGAGGAGGAGGGACACCAGGACCACGAGGCCGGCAGCAGTCTTCACGCGGACTCCGTCGTCACGGCGGGGGCCACCTCGAAACGGGCAAACATTCCAGTCATCATGTGAAAAAGCAGATGGCAATGAAACGCCCAAGCCCCCGGCTCTTCAAACGTGAGATGAGCCTCGACCGTCTCGTTGGGCGGCACGCTCACGGTGTGCTTGCGCGGTGCGAACGCCGGATGAGCACCGTTCTGCAGCTCCATGAACACACCATGGAGATGCATGGGATGCTCCATCATCGTCTCGTTGGTCATGACCAGCCGGACCCGCTCACCGACGGTCAGGCGAATGGGTTCGGACTGCGACATCTTTTTGTCGTTAATGGTCCAGAAGTAGCGCTCCATGTCCCCGGTGAGGCGCAGGACGACGTCTCGCGTCGGTTCGCGGGTATCGCGGTTCGGCTCGAGCGCCTGGAGGTCGGCGTACGCGAGTCGCTTCAGGCTCATAGCGCCCGGAGCATGCCCCATCGCGGCATGGTCCATCTCGTCCATTGCGCCGCCCTCCATGCCCATCTCCGACATGTCGTGACCGTCCATCACCATCATGCCCATCGTCCGGAGCGGTCGAGGATCCAGATCCGGAATCTCTGCCGCCATGCCTTCGGACTCGGAGAGTGTGCCCCGGGCAAAGCCTGAACGATCCATCGATTGGGCGAAGATCGTGTACGAGCGTCCGCTCTCGGGCTCCACGATGACGTCATACGTCTCCGCGACCGCGATGCGAAATTCGTCGATCGCTATCGGCTCGACGTCCTGTCCGTCGGCCTGCACCACCGTCATGCGAAGCCCCGGTATCTTCACATCGAAGAACGACATGGCCGCCGCATTGATGAATCGGAGACGGACCCGCTCACCGGGCTCGAAAAGGCCCGTCCAGTTGGCGTCAGCCGAGGCCCCGTTCAACAAATAGTCGTAGGTGGCGCCTGTGACGTCCGCGATATCTGTGGGATCCATGCGCATCCGGCCCCACATCGTCCGGTCCCGGATGGTGGCGCCGGCGTCGTCGAAGAGACCCTCGACGAACTGAGGCAACGTGCGCTTCCCGTAGTTGTAGTAAGCCCCGTTGCCCTTGAGGTTGCGGAGCACTGTCATGGGATCTTCGTCGGTCCAGTCCGAGAGCACGACCACGTGTTCGCGGTCGTAGGACACGGGATCCGTTCCTCGGGGATCGATGACGAGGGGCGCATACATGCCCTCCTGCTCCTGCGTCCCAGAATGGCTATGGTACCAGTAGGTACCCGCCTGACGCACCTCGAAGCGGTAGGTGCGCGTCTCGCCCGGACTGATGCCCTCGAAGCTGAATCCCGGCACCCCGTCCTGATCAGCCGGCACCAGCAGCCCATGCCAGTGCAACGATGTATCCTCGTCCAAGTGATTCGTCACCCGAAGGACCGCTTCTTGCCCCTCCTTCAGGCGAAGAAGCGGACCGGGCACGGACCCGTTGATCGTGGGTGCATGACTCGAGCGATCGTCGACACGAAAACCCGACCTGTCGATCACCAGGTCGTATTCGACAGGTCGCGACTCCGTCCCGCCCTCGCTGGCCACTGCTGCGAAGAGCGTCGGGGGGCGCAGACCAAGGCTACCGCCGATGGTCAATCCGGTGGCGACACGCAAGAAATCGCGCCGTGGGAGGGAGAGTTCGTGGCTCATGGTCCGGAGCTGGGTCCGTCTGGACGGGAGGCGAGGCGAGAACTTCGACAAAGAAAAATGGAGAGGATGAGATGAAATCGATGTGAAGCCACCGTGAAGATATCTTCATTAACGCTTCATGCGGCCCAACACTCGACCGCGAGTCTCTCGAACGCATCCGGTTCTGGGGATGTGTGCCACCGTCCCGATCGTGGGCTGGATTCTATCCTCCTTCGTGTTGCACGGTGTCGGACTGGCGTTCCCGAATGGACTCCAAGGCGTGTACGACCTGGCACCTTACCGCACCACTGCGGTCGCGGTCGAAGACCCACAACTCCTTGCCCAGAACGAGGTGCGCGCGACGCTCGCCATGGAAGGGACGGACCGGCGGTACTGGCTTCGACTCGAGGCCTTCGGGTCTCGTGCCGTCTATGTGGTGAAACCCGGCCCATCTGATCTCGAACGGGCTTACGACGCCCGTTCAGGTGTACGCCTCGACCCGCTGTCCGATGAGATCCCACAAGAAATCGCGGACGAGCAGCTGACCGGCACGTACGTAGCGGATATCGAGGAGGGCGATGAGTTCAGTTGGTACTACGCGCTCGACCGCGTGCCTGCCATCGCCGTGACCATGCTAGGAGATCAGCCTTCCGAGCTGATATTCTCAAGAGCCTCAGGTAGAGTTCCTCCGTCGAACAGACCCGATGGCCGCTACCAGTAGAAGATCCCAACATTGCAGCAACCACCTGACAGAAGGAGCGAACCGTGAAGATCGAGCACTACACCCATCTGGCGCTGGCCGTCGCCATCGGGTTGGGCCTCTCCCCGCACGCTGCGGAAGCACAGGACGCAGAAGCCGCCGTGATCGGAGTGGTCGACACGTACCATGTCGCTTTGGCCAGCGGCGACTCCACAACGGCGCTGGAACTCTTGGCGGACGACGTCACGATTCTCGAGAGTGGCGGTGTTGAGGACAAGGAGCACTACCGCAGCGGACATCTGTCCGGCGACATGAGGTTCGCTCAGGCAGTACCGAGAGAGCGAGGCAAGATCACGGTCCAGGTGATCGGCGACGTCGCGTGGGCTTGGTCGACCAACACCGCCCAGGGACGCATGGGGGAGCGAGACGTGAATTCGCAGGGGGCGGAGCTCGTCGTCTTAGCCCGGGGCGATAACGGCTGGAAGATCAAGGCGATCCACTGGTCCTCGCGGCAGCTGCGGTAGGGACCAACCCGAGGAGGGCCAATCCAATGCGACCCCGAGATCGTGGCCGCCGGAATCCGCATTCCGTGGGACAGCGCATTCCAAGGCCAGAACCGCAGAATCGCATCCGGCTGTTGAACGGGAGCATTCCCAGAGTGTCCAACTGTGTCGAAAATTGCGGCATTTCCCACCGACGCCCACCGACGCCGGACACTCCCCCCCAACGCAGGTGCACTGGCGTGCGATCAAGGAATCTCCGGTAACGTTCGGATAACGAAACTCGGGTCTGCGCAGGGCCGGCCCAAAGTCACGTAGCGCCCGAATCCCCAGAAACGGCCACTTGGTGAGCTGTACGCGGCCCTCTCCCGAGACTTTTGAGACCGCCGCGCCTACTCTTCCGCCACTTCCGCAAATGGTCGGAGCGAGTGGGTTATCGCTGACTTCGCGGTTGGCTGCGAGGCCCCGGGTAACGAATTGGGTAACGTTTCCGTAACAACGGGCAGCTGCGAGCGTCCTCCCCTACCTCACCAAGGCGTCCAGGGCGGCGCGGTTCAGAAGCTGCCCCTTTGTCACCACGGCCTGCACGCTGCGGGTCAGAGTGATGTCATCCAGCGGATTGCCCGAAAGAAGAACGAGATCGGCGAGTCGCCCCGGCTCGATCGTCCCCATCTCACCCTCCAGTCCGAAGAACTCGGCTGGACGCAGGGTCGCTGCCCGCAGAGCCTCCATCGGCGACAGGCCCGCACGCACAAGCATCTCCAATTCGCTATGGAGGCTGTAACCCGGTGCGGCAAATCCGATTGGCGTATCCGTGCCCGCCCCGATGGGAACGCCGGACTCATGCATCAGATTGACCAAGAACATGCTCCAATCTGGGTATGTCGTGTCCGTGCTGCGCCCGCCCATCGAGCCATCCATGGCGCCCCACTCAGCGGCCGCGTCCTCGGGCAGTTTCGCGAGGACTTCGCTCCAGCCGGCCCGCGCGAACGGAGGCTGCAACGCCAGCGCGTTCAGCCGAAGCGTGGGGACCTGGATGGTGGACGTCATCGAGGCCAACACTTCCCGGCAACCCGCCTCGTCGTAGGCCTCAATCGAAGGAATACGATATGCCCTGTGCAGCTGCGAGCGGAGCGTGCCCCCTGGGACTCCTTCAGGGTTGGCCAAGACCAGGCGTCGCTCGGCCACCGTCGCGCCCGGGTTCGCGATGCAGTCCATCTCGATGTTTCGAAGATGCTCAAGCGACTGCACATGGGGACCCACGTCTCTCGCCTGCATGGAGAGCGGCACGTGGCCATCCATGGGAAGGCCACGCGCCTGCGCCTCCTCCACGAGGACCGCGAACACCTCGGGAGACACCATCTCGTAGATCTTCACGAAGTCGACTCCGGCCTCGTCGAGGCGAGCCATATTCGCCCGCGCCGTCGCCTCATCAGGGTTTCCGATGCCGAGGAGGGGCATGTTGTCGCCGTCATAGACGACATGCTCGCCATCGAGCAGCGGGCCTGCGAAGAACACACGAGGGGCTACCGCACCCTCCCGACGAATCGACTCGACGGCAGGGAGAACAAGCCCCAGCGGGCCACCCGTATCGCGAATGCTGGTGATGCCGTGGTTGAGGAAGAGACCGGGCATCGCCTCCGTGAAACGCGGGTCGTACGCGAGGTGCACATGGAAGTCCCACAGCCCCGGGATCAGGTATTGTCCACTTCCGTCTAGGACCTCGACGGCATCCACCGCTTCGCTCGCGGGCTGGACAGCGTCGATCCGACCGTCACGCACGAGGACCGTCTGCGCTTCGCGGACGCCGTTCACCGCATCGATGACGGTGACGTTCTGGATCGCCAGATCGGCAGAGGGCTCGCTGGGCGCGCAGGAGGCCAGGACGAACGTGGCGGCGAGGGGCAGAAAGAGGTGGATCTTGGACATGGGCCGGGCGGTTCAGGGGACCAGACCGGGGCAACCTACGCCACCGATCGGCCAACTGCCAAAAGCGGTTGGCTATGGTCCCGCCCCTCCGCAGTCTCGGAGTCCCCAAGGGCATCCCTGGAGGCCCCTGACACCGCCCCCGACTTTCACCATTCTTAGAGGCTGGGGTGCCCGGCACCCAGGGATGGACGACAGACATGGAGCCAACGTGGCAGAGCTAAGAAGCGACCCCTTCGGTGCCCTTACAAACGTCGACCTGCCGGAAGGGCCGACGTCTTTTTACAGGCTTTCACGGCTTCAGGACGAAGGCGTGGTCGACTCACTCGATCGCCTGCCCTTCTCTATTCGGGTCCTGCTCGAGAACACGCTCCGACACGCGGGAGATGGCTATGTGACCGAAGACCACGTCCAGGCGGTCACCAAGTGGAGCCCAAACAACTCTGGCGCTGACGTCCCCTTCATGCCTACGCGGGTCGTTTTGCAGGACTTTACGGGTGTGCCTGCCGTCGTAGACCTCGCGGCCATGCGTGACGGCCTCAGGGCGATGGGTGGCGATCCCTCACGGATCAACCCTGTCGTCCCGGCCGATCTCGTCATCGACCACTCGGTTCAGGTCGACTTCGCGGGCTTCCGGGACGCATTCCGCTTGAATGTCGAAAAGGAGTTCGAGCGGAATCGTGAGCGATACGCACTCCTTCGCTGGGCCCAAGAGGCGTTCGACAATTTCTCGGTTGTCCCCCCAGGAACCGGCATCGTACACCAGGTGAACCTGGAGTATCTCGCCTCGGTAATTCACCGAAAGGAGCACAACGGGCTCAACCTCGCCTACCCGGACACACTCGTGGGAACCGACTCGCACACGACCATGGTTAACGGACTCGGCGTCCTCGGCTGGGGGGTCGGAGGAATCGAAGCCGAAGCGGTGGTACTTGGACAGCCCTACTACATGCTTCTGCCAGAAGTCGTGGGCATGAAGCTGACGGGGGTTCTCCCCGAGGGTGCGACCGCGACCGATCTGGTGCTTCGCGTCACGGAAATGCTTCGGAGTCATGGGGTCGTAGGCCGCTTCGTCGAGTACTACGGCGCGGGGCTGAGCAACCTCACGCTCCCCGATATGGCCACCCTGGCCAACATGTCGCCTGAGTACGGATCCACCGTCGGCTTCTTCCCGGTCGACGACTCCACGCTGACCTACCTCCGTGGCACGGGCCGAGACGAGGCCATGGTGCAGCGCGTCGAGACGGTGTCTAAGGAACTCGGGCTCTTCCGTACTGATGACACACCTGATCCGGAATTCACGTCGAGTATCGAGCTGGATCTCTCCACGGTAGAGCCGAGCCTCGCCGGTCCAAAGCGCCCACAGGACCGGATTCCCATGGCAGACATGCGGACGCAATTCGAGAAGGATCTGCCGGCACTCGTTCCGGCCGGCTTCGCTCTACCGAACGGTGGGGAGACTGAGGACGAGGGCGCGGTTCAGTCTGGAGAGAGCTGGAGTGGAGCGGCTGGCAGCGAGGCTTCGGCCATCGCGGCGACCGCAGACCCGCGGTGTGTGAGCATCGACTGCGACGGCGAAGAGGTCGAGATCCGGGACGGAACCATCGTCCTCGCGTCGATCACGAGCTGCACGAATACGTCGAACCCCTCGGTCATGGTCGGCGCAGGGCTGGTGGCGAAGAAGGCGGTCGAGAAGGGGCTCAAGGTCAAGCCATGGGTGAAGACGGCGATGGCCCCCGGCAGCCAGGTCGTGACGGACTATCTGACCGAGTCAGGCCTCCTGCCCTACCTCGAGGAGCTTCGTTTCCACGTGGTCGGCTACGGCTGCATGACCTGCATCGGCAACTCAGGTCCGCTTCCGGAGAACATCCACAACGCCATTGAGGAAAACGGCCTGGTCGTTTCGTCGGTGCTCTCGGGCAATCGCAACTTCGAAGCGCGGATTCACCCATTGATTCGAGCCAACTACCTGGCCTCGCCTGGCCTCGTCGTCGCCTATGCGATCGCGGGTCGAATGGATGTCGACCTCTACAACGAGCCGCTCGGACACGGGTCAGACGGACAGCCTGTATTCCTTGCGGACATCTGGCCGACACCGAAGGAAGTGAGCGATACGGTCGCCTCCTCATTGAAGCCCGAGATGTTCACGAAGCGGTACGCCACGGTCTCCACCGGGGACGAGAACTGGCAGGCTCTCCCTCTTCCCGAAGAGGGCAGCCTATACGACTGGGTACCTGACTCCACGTACGTCCGCCTTCCCCCGTTCTTCGAGGGGATGGATCTCGAAGTACCCAAGCCACAGGACATCTCTGGCGCACGAGTGCTGGCGATGCTTGGACAGTCTGTCACGACCGATCATATCTCACCCGCCGGAGCCATTCCAAAGGCCGAGCCAGCCGGGACATACCTGCGCGAACACGGCGTCGCGGTGAAGGATTTCAACACCTTCGGATCGAGACGCGGAAATCACGAGGTGATGATGCGCGGGACGTTCGGCAACGTCCGAATCAAGAATCTCCTTCTCGATGGGACAGAGGGTGGGTACACCCTGCACCTCCCCACGAACGAAGAGATGCCGATTTACGACGCTTCCATGCTGTACCAGGAAGCCGGCACTCCGCTCGTGGTGCTGGCTGGACAGGAGTACGGGACGGGGAGCTCCCGGGACTGGGCGGCGAAGGGCACGATCCTGCTTGGAGTGAAGGCCGTCATCGCCGAGAGCTTCGAGCGCATTCACCGAAGCAACTTGGTTGGCATGGGCGTCCTACCGCTCGAGTTCGTGGATGGTCAAACGCCCACGTCGCTCGGACTCACCGGGCACGAGACATTCGATCTAACCGGGATCGGCGATAGCCTGAAGCCCCGGTGCATGATCAACGTCACGGCCACCGGAACGGATGGTTCGGAAAAGAGCTTTACTGCCAAGGCCCGCCTCGACTCCGATGTGGACGTCGAATACTACGAAAACGGCGGCATTCTCCAGACCGTTCTCAGGAAGATGGCACGCGGCGACATGTAGTTCTTTCCGGCGACCGGGGCGCTCCCTTCAGGAGCGCCCCGGTCAGTCGTCGTCTCGCATCGAAACGGGTGGGCCAAGAACCTCCTGGAGAATCACGGCCTGACGCAGGCCCGAGTCTCCGTGACTGAGCAACTGAGCGCGAACAGCCCGCGCGTCCTTGCTCAGCTCCCAATTCAACGGGTCGAGTCCATCTTGTTCGGAACGCGCCCTTTCAGATGGGTCTGTTCCGTATCCTGCATGCGCCTCATGGACCGGGTGCTCAGAGCCCTGCCTTCCCGCAGAACGATCGACCACTTTCGATCGCGGAGTCCGCGATCGTGGTGGCTCAGGTACCCGTGTCCGGCTCGACGAGGTCCTCGTCGGAGCCGGCAGCGGCGGAGACTGCTTCGGGGTCTTAACCGTGCGCGCTCGCTCGCGCTGCACCTCTGATCTCCGAACTCGCTCCTGTTCCGCCTCGAACTTCCCAGCCAGCCCTGCGAGTTCCTCCAGGAGCCCTCCGGGTAGCATCGTATCCGCTGACGAACTTCTGGACGTCTCGCGCGGGGCGGCATGCCGAGGTTGGAGTGACCCCTCCCCGCGCTCGTCGTAGGACAGTTGCTCATCATAGGAGGGGCCTTCGTCATACGATGGATCCTCATCGTACGTCGGCAGGTCCGGCGGATTGTTCGTCCACTCGAACTGCTGCTCAAGCGGCTCCGAGGGGTCGGGCCGGGATGCCCCACCCGACCCCTCGGTCCTTCCGGCCTTCTTCTTTCTCGCGATCGACTCGGCGATCGAAAAAAAGATGATCACGGCAAAGAAGATCAGCTCTTCCATGGCAGGCTACGCCCTACTCGGAGGCAGAAGTAGGCCCGTCGTCCGGCCCGGCGATCGCCGTCCGCATGTTCGTGTCAGCCTCGATGTTCCGGTACTTGAGGAAGTCCATTACACCAAGGTTTCCAGACCGGAGCGCCTCAGCCATCGCGAGCGGCACCTGCGCCTCGGCCTTCACCACCTCAGCCTGCATCTGACCCACGAGAGCTTTCATTTCCTGCTCTTCTGCCACCGCCATGGCGCGGCGCTCTTCCGCCCTGGCCTGGGCGACGCGCTTGTCGGCCTCAGCCTGATCAGTCTGGAGCTCCGCTCCGATGTTTTTCCCGACGTCGACGTCTGCGATGTCGATGGAGAGAATCTCGAACGCAGTCCCTGAGTCGAGTCCCTTCGCGAGCACGGTCTGGGAGATCGCATCAGGGTCCTGCAGCACGGCCTTGTGCGTTTCAGCCGAGCCGATCGTCGACACGATCCCCTCGCCGACACGGGCCAGAATCGTGTCCTCACCCGCACCACCGACAAGTCGGTTAATGTTCGCCCGAACCGTGACTCGAGCGACCGCGATGAGCTGAATGCCGTCCTTCGCCATCGCTGCCACTTTAGGCGTATTGATGACCTTCGGATTGACCGACACCTGTACGGCCTCAAAGACGTCACGTCCCGCAAGGTCAATGGCAGCCGCCTGATTGAATGCCAACTCGATCCTCGCCTTGTCTGCTGAAATCAGAGCGCCAACGACACGATCGACACGTCCACCCGCCAGATAGTGAGCTTCAAGCGCGTTGATATCGAGGTCGAGACCGGCCTTTGTTGCGTTGATAAGGGGCCGTACGATCGCGGCCGGGGACACTTTGCGAAGCCGCATCCCGATGAGCGTTCCAATCGAAACCGTCACCCCGGCAGACAGAGCCTCCACCCAGAGGCGTACCGGGATCGCCCACAGGACCATAGACAACACCATCACCATGACGACCAGGAAGATCGGCGTGACCATTGCTACACCATCCATGACTTTGCCTCATTTCGAGCAAAAGTGATTGATTAGATCAAGCGTCCTGAGCGGTCTCATCCTCCGAGATCGCGCGCACGACGTGTCGATACCCTTCCGCGCTTATCACGCGGACCGGGGTTCCTTCAGTAATCCATTCCGACTCGGAGACGACGTCGATTCGCTCATCTCCGAACAATGCCGTCCCTGACGGACGCAAATCTGTGATCGCACTTCCGGGCACACCGATCAGGTCTGATCGGATCTCGGCAGACTCGTATCCGATCGCTCGATCCGTGCTGTCGAACAGAAAGATGCCGCTCTTCGCAAGTCGTGAGCTGCCGGGCAGTGTGCGGATCAACACCCACGCGCAGACGGCGATGAGCACAACCGTCGTGCTGAGCACGAGCCCTGCGCGCGCAAAATCCGGAGATGTCGGCAATCCGCCGAGCATACTGAGATACAGGCCAGCCGTCACACCGATCCCCCCAACGAGTCCGAACAGACCGAAGCCCGGAACAAGGAACACTTCAGCTCCGATGAGCAGAAGCCCTGTGCCGAAGATGATGATGTCCTCGAGCCCGGCCAGTCCCACGATCATATGAGATCCGAAGAATAGCGAGAGCGAGAGAAGGCCAGCGGCCCCGGCTAGGCCGAACGTCGGTGTCTTGATTTCGGTGATGAGCCCCAGGAACCCCAGCGTCAGCAGGAACGGGGCGACGACGGGATTCGAGAAGAAGCGAACCACCCTTTCGGCCCAGTTGGCCTCAGCGGTCGTGACCGCGGCCCCCTCGTGCCCGAGTTCGACCAGAAGAGCTTCCAGATCGGCGACCTCCAGGGCGTAGTCGATATCGACCGCCTCGGTGGTGGTCAACGTCAGAAGCTTCCCTGGCTCCACCACACCCTCGATTTCGATATCCTCATCGACCATCGCGGCGGCCACCTCTGGATCCAGACCCGCCGATTCGGCCAGCGCACGCATCTCGCTCCGCATGGCAGAGACGATCTTCTCAGAAGCCTTCGTGCCTGCGCCGTCGACCGGAGTCGCTGCGCCGATCACTGAGCCAGGGCGCATGTAGATGCGATCCGTGGAGAGGGCGATCAGAGCGCCAGCCGAGAAGGCTCGTCGATTCACGAGCGTATATACGGGGATCGAGGCGTCCGTGAGGGCGTCAGAGATACGCTGCGCTGCGTCGACCCGCCCACCCGGCGTATCCATATCAAGAATCAGCGCCAGCGCCCCCGCTGCCGTCGCCTCTTCAATGCTGCGTTCGATAAACGGCGCCAGCCCAAGCTCGACTACCCCGGTCACCGGCACACGAAGCACATAGCCTTCTTCCTGGGCGGCGACAGGACTCGCAATCGCGGAGAGGAGAGCGGCTGCGGCTGTGATCGCGATCGGGATGCGGCGTATCATCTTCAAGATCCTCCAGCGTGTCCTCATGGACACAAGGTACGGTGTTGGATAAACCACACAACGTGACTACACACTCCGGGAAGAAACCCTTCGAATCGAACTCCGCTAGGTTGACCCCCGGGGACGACTTCGGGAGTTTTGAGGCTCTCCGGCGCCCGGCTCGAGCGAGCAGGCGACGCCTCGTTGTGCGGCCCCCGGAGACGTAGTCACGCATTCAACTTCAGGGGTAAGCCCAGATGTCCGATTCGGTATTGGTCCACTACGAGGTTCGGGGCAAAGTTGCCCTCCTGACCCTCGACGACCCGCCCGCGAACACCTACACACACGAAATGATGCGCCAGCTCGACGAGTGCATCGTCAGGGCGCGCTTCGACGAAGCGGCTGAAGTCATCGTTCTGACCGGTAAAGGCGAGAAGTTTTTCTGCGCCGGCGCGAACATCGGCATGCTCTCGCAGGCTGACCCGGAGTGGAAGTACTGCTTCTGCCTGCACGCCAACGAGACCCTCAATCGCCTCGAACAGACCCCGAAGTTGGTCATCGCGGCGCTCAACGGGCACACGGTTGGGGGTGGCCTCGAGATCGCGATGGCCGCTGATATCCGGATCGCACGTAAGGATTCGGGGAAAGTGGGGCTTCCCGAGGTTGCTCTCGGCGTTCTGCCGGGGACCGGCGGTACGCAGCGCCTGGTTCGCCTCGTTGGTAAGCCGACTGCGATTCAGATGATGGCAGAAGGCACGACGTTCGGTTTTGACGACGCCCTCCGCCATGGCATCATCAACGAGGTCTACGACCACGAAGACCGCGACAGCTTCCTCGAGGCGGTGCTCGAGTACGCGAACCAGTTCACGACGCCGAACAAGGCGACCAAAGCCGTCGGACTCATCAAGCGTTCCGTGCAGACCGGTGCCGAGCTGCCGTTCGAGCTGGCTCTTGCCCTGGAGCGTGAATTGCAGGCTCAGCTCTTCGCCAGCAGCGACGCGAAAGAGGGCCTGAACGCCTACGTCGAGAAGCGCAAAGCCAAGTTCACGGGCAGCTGACGCAGCACTCTCGGCTCAATGCCGTGGCGAAGGCGGGGTCCGGAGGCACTCCGGGCCCCGTTTTTGTTTCATCACTATTCGGAGTACACCATGCTGGAGCATACCATCCGGAACCGGATGTGGATCGGAAACGAGTGGGTGGACGCCGCTGACGGCGGGACGTTCGCGACCATCAATCCCGCGACGGGTGAGGTCATTACCGAGGTCGCGTCTGGCCAGGCGGCGGATATCGACAAAGCGGTAGCGGCTGCGAAGGATGCCGCCGGGAGTTCAGAGTGGCGCGACATGAACCCCCACAAGCGCTCACGACTCCTCTGGAAGCTCGCTGATGCGATCGCTGCGGCAGGTGACGAGCTCGGTGCCCTCGAGACGGCAGACAACGGAAAGCCGTACTTCGAGTCGAGGAAGGTGGACGTCCCGAGCGTGGTGGAGAATTTCCGCTACTTCGCGGGGATGGCCGACAAGATCCAAGGAGGGACGATTCCGGTAGCGGGACCGTTCTTCAACTACACGCTTCGTGAGCCAATCGGGGTCGTTGGCTGTATCACGCCGTGGAATTTCCCACTCTCCCTGGCGACGTGGAAGATTGCCCCTGCTCTGGCATGCGGGAACACCGTCGTTCTGAAGCCAGCGGAGCAGACGCCACTGACAGCAATCCGGCTCGCAGAACTCGCTGCCGAAGTCGGCTTCCCCGCTGGCGTGCTCAACGTCGTCCCCGGTTTCGGAGAGACGGCCGGTGCAGCACTGGTCCGTCACCCGGACGTCGACGCCATCTCGTTCACCGGGTCGACCGAGGTGGGCAAGATCGTCATGAGAGAGGCGGCGGAGACACTCAAGAAGGTGTCGCTGGAGCTGGGTGGTAAGTCGCCGAACATCGTCTTGGCCGACGCCGACGTAAAAAGCGCTGTCCGAGGCGCGACAACGGGCATTTTCTACGGCAAGGGCGAGGTTTGCGCGGCGGGTTCACGCGTGCTGGTCGAACGGCCCATCTACGATGAATTCGTCGAAGCCTTTGCAGCACGAGCAGCCAAGCAGACGGTCGGTGACCCGATGGATGCGAATACTCGTCTGGGTGCCATCGTGAGTGAGGAACAGCTCGATCGGGTGATGAGCTACGTCGAGGCAGGCAAAAAGGAAGGCGCCCGTCTGCTGACCGGTGGAGAGCGCACGACGGTTGACGGGAAAGGAAACTTCGTGACCGCGACAGTATTCGCCGACGTCGACTCAAAGATGAGGATCGCGCAGGAAGAAATCTTCGGACCGGTCGCCGCGGTGATTCCCGTGGAGGACGTCGAGGACGCCATTCAGGTCGCCAACGATACGGCCTACGGCCTGGCTGCCGGTATATGGACGCGTGACGTCGGGAAGGCGCATCGGGTGGCCCGTCAGGTGCAAGCCGGTACCGTCTGGATCAACACGTACAACCAGTACGACTCCGCATCCCCGTTCGGTGGCTACAAGCAAAGCGGATTCGGTCGAGATCTGGGCTACGAGGCCGCGCTCGACAAATACACCCAAGTGAAGAGCGTCTGGGTGGCGCTCGACGCCTGACCCCACCGTCATTCGCCAAAGAGACGACTACGATATGCGTGAAGCGTGGATTATCGACGCGGTTCGAACCCCCATCGGTCGACACGGGGGCGGACTCGCCTCGGTCCGTCCAGATGATCTGGCTGCCCTGACGATCGGTGCACTGGTCGAACGCACAGATCTGGATCCCGAGACGATTGATGATGTGCTGTTCGGGTGTAGCAACCAGGCCGGTGAGGACAACCGGAACGTGGCGCGCATGGCGGCTCTGCGCGCCGGACTTCCTCTGAGCGTTCCCGGGCAGACGGTGAACCGTCTGTGTGGTTCGGGTATGCAGGCCGTGCTCTCGGCATCCCACGCGATCGCGGCAGGAGCCGGAGACGTGTTCATCGCCGGCGGTGTGGAAAGCATGAGCCGGGCACCCTATGTCATGCTGAAGCCGTCCATGGGCTACCAGCGGGGCCATCCCGAGACCGCAGATACAGTCCTGGGGTGGAGGTTTGCGAATCCCGCTTTTGACCCTGAATGGACGATCGGCCTTGGGGAAACCGCCGAGGTGGTGGCCGATGAGTTCGGGGTCACGCGAGAGGCGCAGGACGCCTTCGCCGCGGAGAGTCAGCAACGTGCTGAGCGCGCTATCGCAGCGGGCCGCTTCGACGACGAAATCGTTCCAGTCTCCGTGCCTCAGCGTAGAGGTGATCCGGTCATCGTCTCGGCCGATGAGCATCCACGTGCGGATACGACCGCAGAATCCCTGGCGCGTCTGCGCCCCGTATTCCAGAAAGACGGGACGGTCACCGCGGGCAATTCCTCGGGCATCAATGACGGCGCCGCCGCTCTCCTGGTTGTCTCGGAGGAGAAAGGCAGAGAGCTAGGCCTTGAGCCGATGGCGCGAGTTGTGGGCGGGGCTATCGCAGGCCTCGAGCCACAGCGCATGGGTGTCGGCCCCATCCGGGCTACTCGCAAGGCGTTTAGCAGACACGGCTGGTCGGCTTCGGACATCGATCTTGCCGAGTTGAATGAGGCGTTTGCGGCCCAAGCGTTGCCCTGCATGGCTGAGCTGGGCCTCGATGCGGAGCGAGTGAACGTGAACGGTGGCGCCATCGCCCTGGGACACCCCGTGGGATGCTCGGGAGCCCGCATCGTGGTGACGCTGCTCCACGAGATGAAGAAGCAAGACGCCAGTCGAGGCATGGCCTCCATGTGCGTCGGTGTTGGACAGGGGATCACGAGCCTCTGGGAGCGGTCATGAGCGGCGGAGCCAGCCACATCGACACCGTCGCAGTCCTCGGAGCCGGGACCATGGGCCATGGCATCGCCCAGGTATGCGCTGCCGCCGGCTGCACGGTTCGGATGTTCGACATCAACGAAGACGCGGTGTCGGCGGGACTCGGCCGTGTGCGAGGCAACCTCGACAAGGGCATCGCGCGGGGGAAGGTGACGGAGGAGGAGCGGCACGACGTACTGTCTCGACTCACAACCACGACCGCGATCACCGATGCCGTGGATCAGGCCGATCTCGTTATTGAGGCTGCCCCTGAGTCCATGGAACTGAAGGAACGGATCTTTCGCGAGGTAGATGCGGCGGCACCCGCTACAGCTATTCTCGGATCTAATACGTCGTCCTTGTCCATCGCACAGATCGCTACGGTAGTCAGTGATCCCACACGCTTTGTCGGCCTGCACTTCTTCAACCCGGTTCACATCATGAGCCTGGTCGAAGTGGTCTGGGGCCCGGACACGTCAGAGCAGACGCGGGACGCGTCAGTGGCCTTCGCGCATCGACTGGGCAAAGAGCCGATCGTGGTGAGGGACGCGCCCGGCTTTGCTTCTTCCCGTCTCGGCATCGTCCTGGGTATGGAAGCGATCCGAATGGTCGAGCAGGGCGTCGCCAGTCCGGAAGACATCGACAAGGCGATGGAGCTCGGCTACCGACACCCAATGGGCCCCCTCAAGCTTACCGACCTGGTCGGACTCGACGTTCGCTTGGGCATCACCGAGTACCTCCACGAGACGCTCGGTTCAGATGCGTTTAACCCGCCCGCCCTGCTCCGCCAGATGGTCTCGGACGGAAAGCTCGGGAAGAAGAGCGGTCAGGGCTTCTACCAGTGGTAGAGCTTCCGGCAGTTACAATCGTCCATCAGATGGAGATTTCATGAGTACCAGGGCCGTTCTCCTAGAGAAACGTGACGACTTCATCGCAGTAATCACTCTCAATCGACCGGAGAAACTGAACGCGCTGAACGCCGAAGTGCGTGGACTGATCCGCGACATGCTCGACGAGCTCGCGACGGACGACTCCGTTCGCGCCGTCGTGATCCACGGCACAGGCAAGAAAGCTTTTGTCGCCGGCGCGGACGTGACGGAATTCCATGCACGGACCCCCGAAGAGCAGCGCGCGGTGTATGCGCAGCGCCGCATCTACGAAACAATCGCTGACTTTCCGAAGCCGGTGATCGCAGCCATTCACGGATTCTGTATCGGTGGAGGATCGGAGCTCGCGCTCGCGTGTGATATCCGAGTGGCCGACCGTACAACGCGTATCAGCCAAGCAGAAATAAGGATTGGGCTGATCCCCGGCGGAGGGGGTACCCAGAGACTGGCACGGCTCGTGGGGCGCGGATGGGCCTCGATCATCAGTTTTACCGGAGACTTCGTCGAAGCAGACGAAGCAGAGCGAATCGGCCTGATCGACGTCCTCGTGGATGAGGGCAAGGCGCTGGAAAGGGCGCTTGAACTGGCAGGCCGGATGACGCGGTGGAGTCCGGTCTCGCTCAGGCTTGCCAAGGACGCGATCCGGGCGGCGTACGAGATGCCGATGGAGGACGGCCTCGTCTATGAGAAGGAAAGATTCCTCGACGCCTTCGCCTCCGAGGACGGAAAAGAAGGTGTCGCCGCCTTCGTCGAGAAGCGGAAACCTGACTTCAAGGGTCGCTGACTTCGCCGCTCCTTTTGGGCGAACATCGGTGAAATAGAACAACGCTCGAAGATTGACGGGTGCGACTGCGGCCGTCCCACTGTAGGATGCCTCGTCCGATCATCGTCCGGAGGCATCCATGCACCCACGCTGGTTTCCCGACCTGCGGTCCGTCGTCTCAACCCTCCTAGCTCTCTTACTGCTACTCAGCGCCTCCGCATCTGTAGTGAGTGCTCAGGCGGAACACCTGAGCATTATCAGGGGGAAACTCCAGACGGACTTCGAGGGCATCGTAGACACCTACGAGGGTGTTGCAGGCATCCACGTCCTCGACCTGACCACGGGCGATCGGTTCTCTGTTCAGGATGACCTGCTCTTCCCGCAGGCCAGTGCCATCAAGATTCCGATCCTCATCGAGCTCTTTCGCCGAGCAGAGTCTGAGCCCGACCTGCTCCGCAAGCGCATCGAGCTGACAGACGAAGTCCGAACCGCGGGGAGTGGCGTGCTGCAGGTGCTCACAGACGGAGGCTCTGCGTTGGCGCTTGAGGACTACGCCATCTACATGGTCGTGCACTCGGACAACACCGCAACGAACGTGCTCATCGATGAACTGGGCATGGACGCCATCAACGCTCTGTCAGCATCACTTGGGGCGACTCAAACGCTGCTCCAGAGGAAGATGATCCGCCCCGCGGAATCGGCCCGCGGCAATGAGAACCTCTCCACCCCTCGTGACGCAGCCCTGATCATGGAGAAGATCGCGACGTGCGACCTCCCGATGAGCGAGGCGTCCTGTCAGCGCGTTCGTGAGATCCTCGAGATCTACAAGGGTGGCCCCATCCGGACCCCTGTCCCAGCCACGATTCCGATCGCGTTCAAGCCCGGCGGGATCACGGGCGTTTCGACCGTGTGGGGACTGGTCGACGTCCCGGACCGTCCCTACGTGATCTCAGTGATGTCCAACTACGGTGGAAACGGAGGAGCCGTCGTCGAAGCCGCGTCTGCGGCCGCGTTCGACTACTTCAGTCGGTTGTCCGGAATCACGGAGTACGGCACCCGAGTGCCACTCGATGTGAAGCGCCGAATCGGAGATTCACGATGAGCCTGAAGACAGCACGCACCCTCACGGGTGTGTATTTCATCGCGATGCTCGTCGCGGTGACGTGGCCCGGCCTCGTCCCCTTCTCCCGGATCCGGCCGTTCGTCCTGGGCCTGCCCTTCTCGCTGGCCTGGATCGCGCTCTGGATCGCTGGCAGCGTCCTCGTGATCTACCTGCTGGACCAAGTCGAGCAGCAGCATCGTGACGGGGGTGACACCTGATGGAACAGTGGATCGTCGTCACGATCGTAATCGCGCTCTATCTCGGGGTCACGCTGACGATCGGCCTGATGGCCGGTCGCAAGTCCACGGACAGTGTGACTGGGTACGTCGCGGCAGACCGAAGCTTCGGGCTGCTGGTCATGTACTTCGTCACCGGGGCGTCGGTGTTCAGTGCCTTCGCGTTCCTCGGAGGGCCCGGGTGGGCCTATTCGAGGGGTGCGGCCGCGTTCTACATCCTGGCGTACGGGGCGTTGGGCATGGCCCCGTTCTACTGGATCGGGCCGAAAATCGCAAAGCTCGGGCGAACGCATGGCTACGTAACCCAGGCGCAGCTGATCACGGGGCGATTTCCCTCGAAGAGCCTCTCAGGGCTGATCGCCCTCCTCAGCCTTGTGGCCTTCGTCCCCTACGTGACCATCCAGATGCGGGGGGCCGGGATCGTCATCGAGGCGGTCACAGAGGGGCATGTACCTCTCTGGCTCGGCGCCTTGATCGCCTACGGCATCGTCATCATCTACGTGCTTGCTGCGGGCGCGATGGCGGTCGGGTGGACCAATACCTTCCAGGGTATCTTCATGGTGGTGATCGCCTGGACCCTCGGTCTCTACCTGCCGATTCGTCTGTATGGCAGCGTCGGCGAGATGTTCACTCAGATTGCGGCCGTCCGACCCGAGCTCCTCGTACCGCCGGGGCTCGACGCGGCGGGAGACCCATGGAGTTGGGGCGCATTCTCTTCGCTCATCTTGGTGAGCGCGGTCGGGCTGATGATGTGGCCGCATCTCTTCATGAAGGCCTTCACCGCGAAGGATGACGATACGATACGCCGGACGGTCATGTTGTTCCCGACCTTCCAGCTCTTTCTGATACCAGTGTTCCTGATCGGCTTTTCGGGAGTCCTCTTCACGGGAAGTCCGCCGTCGTCGGACTTCATCCTGCCATTCATGATCCTCGAGACAGACTTGCCCGCCCTTGTGGTCGGCCTGTTCTGCGCAGGAGCACTTTCCGCCTCGATGTCGACGGGAGACGCACTCCTACACGCGTCCGCCTCCGTCGTGGTCGAAGACGGAGTCATGCAGTTCGTAGAGATCAAAGAAAAGACACAGCGTCGTCTGATGCAGGCACTGGTGCTACTCACCGGCGCGATTGCTTACTATTTCGCACTCGACCCGAACTCATCGCTGGTTCAGCTGCTGGCCTCGGCATACGGGATCATTTCTCAGTTCGCCCCTCCCGTGTTAGCTGCCCTCTACTGGAAACGCGCCACTACGCAGGGTGCGGTCGCAGGGCTCACCACGGGTGCCCTCGTAGCGTTCTTCTTCTGGCAAAATCCGGAATGGAAGCCCTTCGACATCCATGAGGGCATCCTCGCACTGCTCGTGCACATTCCAGTCCTGGTCGGTGTCAGCCTGACGACGCCAGCTCAGAACGACGAACACGTCGCGCAGTTCGTAAACTAGTCCCCGAGACAGCAAACAAGGTCGGCCGCCAATTGGCAGCCGACCCCGTTTGCACCTCAACACTGCCCTTAGCGACTAGTCGTCATCCGCGAGGCGGGCCGGAAGCTTCCCAGACATTCCTGCGATTACCTGGGCACTCCCACCAACCGGGATCCGCACGCCATAAATCTCGAATGGCGGCGTAACACCCTTCAACAGGTGCGGATTCAGGGCTACCAGATCAGTAACGCCGATGTCGAGCGTTGCAGCCACGCTCTGCAGCGTTGTTCCTCCGGGCACGAAGACGTTCTCGTACCGATACGGCAGGACGTCGGACGCGTCGAAACCGAGCGCATCCGCATCATTCGCGAGCATGGTTACCGCAATCATCTTCGGCACATACTCGCGGGTCTCGCGCGGCAGATACTCGAGCACGTCCCAATAGCTCTCTTCCACGCTGAAACGACCATCAGCGTGCCGATTAAGAATACGCTCCATGCGCCCCGGACCGGCGTTGAACGCCGCGGCAGCGAGGTACCACGAACCGCCGAAGCGGTCATGGAGCCACGCCAGGTAGTCCAGAGCAGCATCCGTGGCCGCAATCGGATCTTTTCGTTCATCGACATAGGCGTCGACACGGAGCCCGTATTGCTGTGCCGTGGGACCCATGAACTGCCATATACCCACAGCGGACACTCGGGATACCGCGAGCGGGGAAAACCCGGATTCGATCATCGCGAGATAGAGCAGTCCTTCCGGCATGCCCCGATCCCGGAGCTTCCCGCGAATCATGTCGGCGTAGACCTCGCGCTGACGCAGCATCGCATCGAACTCTTCCCGCCGCGTGGTTTCGAACGCGGTCACCCAACGTTCCACACGCGGGTTCATTTCGAGGGGGATCGTCGGCGCGGCCGGCACGGGCGAGACAATTGCCTCAAGCGTCGCGGTTCGTAGCGCCGGATCCTGGCCAATCCAGAGGAGGAACACCGCCAGCAGCGGCACGACCAGAAGCGGCCCTAACCAACGGATTCGCGAAAGCTCAACCCTCCGATCCTGCTCAGATTCCACAAGGGAATCCCATCTATCGACACGGACATCAAGCCCGCGAAGGTTCATGGCAGACATCGCCGTCCTCCTTCTATTGTCGCCCTTTCATCTCCGCACGTAATAGCGGAGAATCAGGATTCTGAGATCAAAGATCCGGAATCGGCTCGGGCGTTCCATCTGCGCAACCACGCGCAGATATACAAAGAAGTCCGGCCACGCGTTGTGATGCCGCGGGCCGGACTCCTATAAGCGTTGGGAACTACTCTGCGGCGTAAACTGAAACGACGCTACGGGCCCTCATGCGCTCGAACGTCACGACGCCATCAATGAGAGAAAACAGAGTGTCATCCTTGCCTCGACCGACATTGCGACCGGGGTGAACTCGCGTGCCGCGCTGACGGATGATGATGCCACCAGCTCGCACTGGCTGACCACCAGCTCGCTTCACGCCAAGACGGTTCGGGTTGCTGTCCCGTCCGTTCCTGCTCGAACCACCAGCTTTCTTATGTGCCATTGAATACCCCTTCTATTGAGAGAATCGAGTTACGCTCAACCGAGCGCGACTTCCTCGATTCGAATCTCCGTATAGTTCTGGCGGTGTCCTTGCTTCTTCCGGTAACCCTTCCGGCGCTTCCGCTTGAACACGATGATCTTGTCTGCGCGGCCGTGGCGCAGGACTTCAGCTTTCACTGAAGCACCGTCCACGGTGGGTGCACCGACCTGCACCTTCTCTTCGCCGTCACCGGCGAGAAGAACGTGGTCGAACGTCACTGAATCTCCTGGCTCCACTTCGAGCGAAGGAATCCGGAAGCGGCTACCGGGCTCGGCCCGGAATTGTTTACCACCTGTCTGAAAAACGGCGTACATATCGAGTTCCCAATTGGGCTCGGACTTCGGTGCAGAGCCAGTAAATGTCGAAAGGACCCGCGGGGGGGTCAAGACGTATAGATCGTCAATTCTCTGATCAGGCCGCGTACTTGTCGGTGATGTCGTTCTCCGCGGTTCCGGAAAGGAGGCGGAACTCGTCCAGCCGCATCAGCGGATCGTCTCGGAGTCGAAGGTCCAGGCTGGTTTTGTCCATAAGACGCTTGAGCAAACCTGGCTCCTCTTCGATGACTCGCAACGCGACTTCGGGGTGCACCCGAACGACGATACTCTTCTCCTCGTTTGATGACGCGGCTCGCTTGAGCGTCCGCTCGATCTGGCGCACCACCGTCGCTGGCGTATACACCCGGCCGATTCCGCCACACGACTGACAGATCGACGTGAGAGAATTGAACACTGACGGCCGCACACGCTGGCGGGTCATTTCGATCAGACCGAGATGGGAAATCTCGAACGCCTTCGTACGCGCCCGGTCAAGGCTCAGGTGTGAGCGCAATTCTCTCAGCACCTTGTCGCGGTTCGACTGGGACTCCATGTCGATGAAGTCGACGACGATGATCCCGCCGACGTCTCGCAGGCGAAGCTGTTTCGCCACCTCACCAGCCGCCTCCATGTTCGTCTTCACGATCGTCTCTTCAGGGTCCTTCTTGCCCTTCCCAGTAAAGCGACCGGTGTTCACATCGATGGAGACCAGCGCTTCGGTCGGCTCGATCACCAGACTCCCGCCGGACTTGAGTCGGACGTTACGACGGAAGGCTTTCTGGATGTCCTCCTCGACTCCGAATTCGTCAAAGAGGGATGAAGAGCCTTGGTACCGGTGGACCCGATCGAGCAGGTCAGGGTCGACATTCTTCACGTAGTCGACGATCTCGTCGTACGCACCCTGAGAGTCGACGCGAAGAGCTTCGAACTTGTCGGTAAACAGGTCCCTGATCACGCCGCTGATCAGAGTCGCTTCCCGATTCACAGCAGCCGGGGCGCTCTTCGACTTTGCAGCCGCGTCGATTTCCTTCCAACGCTCGTGAAGTCGCTTGAACTCGCGCTCGAGCTTCTCCGCAGTGACCTCTTCTCCAACCGTGCGTACGATGATTCCACCAGAGTTATCCGGGAGAATCTTCTGAGCCATCTTCCGTAGCTTGGTACGCTGGTCTCGGCCCTCGATCTTGCGGCTGACTCCTACTCGTGATGCCTGAGGCATGTACACTAGGAATCGACCCGGCAGAGAAATCTGCGCGGTTAATCTGGGCCCCTTCGTGCTGATCGCCTCCTTGGTGACCTGCACCAGGAGTGTCTGGCCCTTCCGGATGTGATCCTGGATCGGCGGGAGCTGGCGACTGCGCCGAGGTCCACGACCGCGGCCTTTTCCACTGCCCTCGTCCTCGTCTCCAAGATTCAGATCGGAAACGTGCAGGAATCCTGCTTTCCCGGTCCCGATGTCAACGAAAGCAGCCTGAATGCCCGGAAGCACGGCGTCGACCTTCCCAAGGAAGATGTCGCCAAGGACCCGATTCTGATCGGGGCGGTCAAACATGACCTCGACCAATTTGTTGTCTTCACGGAGCGCGACCCACGATTCTTGTGGGTTCGAGCTCACGAGGATTTCTCTCCTCAAACTGTGTCCTCCAATTGTCTGGTCAGCCCTTTGACCCTCACCGGCACCTTGGGCGTCCCGGGGCTGCTCGTCGCGAAAAACGAAAACGTGCAGCCTCGGCGACCACCAAATTCCGGTGTCTACCAGGCGCAGTAGAGCGGCGTCGTCCCGTAAAACTTCAGACGCACACCCCGACCGCTTTGGACCAACGTTCCTTAGTTCATTTAGACACCGGCCGGCTCCCTAGCCGCGCCCGGTGTTGTTGCCATTTGTGGTTCGGTCATCATCTCGCGAAGCATTGTGCGCGCAATGACGATCTTTTGAATCTCATTCGTTCCTTCACCGATCTCGCAGATTTTTGCGTCACGCATCATCCGTTCCACCGGGTAGTCACTCGTGTACCCAGCGCCACCCATTACTTGGATCGCGTCGAGCGTCGCGCGCATGGAAAGCTCAGAACAGAAGAGCTTCGCCATGGCGGCCTGCTTTCCGAACGGCTGCCCCTGATCCTTGAGCCACGCCGCGTGATAGGTGAGATGGCGTCCGGCTTCAATATCCGTCGCGATCTCAGCCAGCTTGAACTGAACCTGCTGAAAGTCCCAGACGCGCTGACCGAACTGCTCGCGCTCATTCGTGTAACGAACGGCCGTATCAAGAGCGCCTTCCGCAATCCCGAGCGAGAGCGCCGCGACACCAATACGGCCGGCATCGAGCGTCTTCATGAAATTTGTAAAGCCTTGGCCTTCCTCGCCGAGGCGGTGTGCCTCAGGGACGAAAACGTCCTCAAAATGCAGCTCGCGCGTATCAGACGCCCGCCAGCCCATCTTGTCCTCTTTCTCACCAGCCCGGAAACCCTCCGCGAACGGGAGGTCGCTCCGGTGGCCGTAGTCGAGCGTCTCGGCACGCGCGAGGTCGACCGTCGGCTTACACACGATGAAGCTGCTGATCCCCTTGGAGCCCCGACCGGGTGTTGTGACCGCAGTCGCTACGAAGATCTCACCCACGCCTGCGTTCGTGATGAAAATCTTGGATCCATTGAGCCGATATCCATCCCCTTCCCGAACAGCCCTCGTCCGCGTGCCCGAGGCGTCTGAACCGGCCCCCGGCTCGGTCAGCCCAAATCCGCCGAGTACATCTCCCGACGCGAGCGCGGGAACAAATGCCCGCTTCTGCTCATCTGTCCCGAATGAGAGAATCGGCGAGAGACCGAGCGTCGTGTGAGCGGAAACGGTAATCGAGTGGCTCGCGTCAAACTTTCCGAGTTCCTCAACGACGAGGATGTAGCTCAGATAGTCGAGGCCCATTCCCCCGAGGTCACGCGGTACGGGAACACCGAACAGGCCCATCTCAGCCATGCCCTTGATGTTCTCCCACGGGAACTCTCCGGTCTCGTCAATTTCACGAGCCACCGGGGCGATCGCCTCATGTCCAAACCGATTCACACGCTCACGAAGAGCGATGTGCTCGGCGGTCAGATATCTATCCATCAACGGCAGGCATTCCCGATATGAAGTCGCATCCACATCGATCACAGAGTCCACAATCTTCCACTATGATCTCACCAAAGTAGCGTAAAAGAACTTTTCGGCGGCATTCGCGGGTCCGTGCAAACTCTTCCACGGCATCAGGTTTGGCGAATATATGGCGACGGCGATGCGCCGCCGAATCGAGATTCGCCTTACGGAAAAACCCTACCCGGTGCGTCAAGGGCACTGTCGAGCAGCGTGGGTTCTACTGGTCATGGACACACCGGAACCACGCGTCGGATGCCTCCTGAACGGTCCAGTGCGCCCAGCAGCCCGTCCGGCACGTCAGACACAGCCATGTCTCCGGCCGGGTACCCAACAACGCGACTATGGCGGCCGGTGCGGCACTCGGGTACCCGAGTGCCGCGCGAAGAACAGGGGGGGCGACACCATGAAGAAGGGTGTCGGAGAGTCCCGGGCGGTGGGATGCGGGAGCCGGCCTTACGCCTCAGGCTAGTCCGACGAAAGAGAGTCGTCCTTCATGTCAGCTTCGTCATGCCCATCATCCACCGCCGGGTCCGTTGCACGCACGGGAAGGAATCTCAGAAGCATCGCGGACATGAGCAATGCGAGCGCCACGCCTGTAATCCAGCGTTTTTCAAAGAATATGCCCGAGAGCCCGACAGCCGCCGCGATCGAGAAGATCCCGATCTTCCATTCGAGAAACTGGTCGTCGCGACTGCCTCGGCCTCCCCTCATCGTCGGACGGTCAGTCCTTCGACTTCTCGAGGAAGCGCCGGACTCCATCTCGGCACTCCCCTGTCACCCGAGCCTCAACATTCACTTCTGCTGCCCTTTCCATGCCGGAAGCGAAGTCCAGACCGTCGAGCTCATAAAGAAGCGATTTCGTCAGAGCCAGAGCTGAAGCGGGCTTCCTCGCCAGCGCGATCAGATAGGCATGGGCCTCCGTCTCGAATGAGGCGCTTGGCCATACTTGGTTCACGAGCCCGAGGGTCTCTGCTCGCACCGCATCGAACCGGTCGCCCTGAGCAACAAGCTCGAAGGCCCTTCCCTCGCCCATCCTACGGCGCAAAATCGTCATCACCAGCGCGGGAACGAAGCCGAGGTACACCTCCGGATATCCGAACATCGCGTCGTCCGTCGCAAGCACGAGATCGCAGGCCGTCGCGAGGCCACAACCACCGGCCAGTGCACGACCGTGGACCACGGCGACCACTGGCTTTGGACAGGACCGGATCTGAGAAAAGAGAGCGCCGAGCGAACGTGCGTCTTCGAGGTTCTCCGCTGTGCCCATGGTTGAGATCTTCTTGAGCTCAGCGAGATCAGCACCAGAACAAAAGTCTTTTCCAGCGCCACGCAGCGCGACCACGCGGACCGCATCCTCGTCGACTGCTCGAGCGACACCTCTCTTCAGCGCAGCTACGAGAGCCCCGTTCAGGGCGTTGCGCTTCTCCGGACGATTCAGCGTCAGGGTCGCTACGCTATCGGCCACATCATAGATGAGAAGCGAGTCGAGGGTCATTTGGGGCTCCATCCCTCCGGTATCCGCCCACGTCCCGACGTCGCCGCAGCGACCTCTTCAGACACCTCCACTTCCATGCGGAGAAGGGCGGTACTGAAGACCTTGCCCTGAGCGTCGTTCATCAGCGACATCGTCCCCCCACCGCCTAACGCACCGTGGAGCAGAAAATTGAGTGCGCTCAAGTTTGGTAGTTCAAAGCGCTCGACAGGCCCCTTGACCATCGAGCCGAAATGCTCCTTCACTGCCTCCGAAGTCAATTGCTCGCGGAGGAGATCGAAGTGCGCGGCGTCGTACGCGATGACCCCTACGTTGGCTGTGTCTCCCTTGTCGCCTGACCGGGTGTGGGCGAGATGGACCATTTGGATGCGAGTCATACGTCACGAACCTCCACCTTCAGGTGGTCCTCGACGACTTCGCGACGCAGAAGCGCCGGCCAGTACGCCATGATTTCCTGGACTCGAGGCCGACCGCCCGCGAAGCCCGTCACCGACGGAGGGCCGGTGAGTACCAGCGGAGCGATCTCTCGGGAGAAGCGCTCTACGGCAGCGCGGTCACTGGAACGTACTCCGACCCGGAGCTGGACTTCCGGGATGTCGGCGGGGGGCGGACCCACCAGGGGTCCGTGTGTGGAATCCCAACCAACGAGTTCGGTCCGGATCTCATCGAACGTGTGTCCGAGTCGATCCAGGCGCTCGCGCAGAATCTTGTCTGCGACCGTCGCTTTCGCGGCTGCATCGGGCCACGAATACGTGAGCGTACCGGTGGCTTTCCATCCGCCTGCATAGGCGATCGACACTTTGAGGAAGTCCGTACGTGGCCCTCCCTTGATCCCGTGTACGCGCACCCTGTCGTTGCCCTGATCGTCCAGATGGATTGTGGTGAAGTCCGCGACGACATCCGGAGTGATGTAGGTCACAGGGTCACCCATTTCATAGACGATCTGCTCGGCGACGGATGCCCGGGTCACCTTGCCCCCGCTTCCAGCGTGCTTCGTAACGATGAAGGTCCCATCCGGACTCACTTCGACGATCGGGAAGCCGACTGCGGCCAGATTGGGGATGTCCCACCAGTCGATGAGGCAATTTCCTCCTGTGCACTGGGCGCCACACTCATTGATGTGCCCGGCCACGACACCTGCAGCAATCCGGTCGTGGTCGTCCGAAGACCACCCGAATTCATGAACCAAGGGACCGTAGGTGAGCGCTGTGTCGGTACTGCGACCGGTCACGATGACGTCCGCTCCGAGACCGAGGGCCTCGACGATGGGCGCAGCCCCGATGTATGCATTCGCGCTCTGGACTTGATCACGAATCACCGAGAGCGGTTCGCCGGTCTCCATATTCGAGAGGTCGTGCCCGGAATCAAGCAGCTCATCGAGCCGACCCATCAGGTCATCTCCGGTAACCAGTCCGACCTTGGCCTTACCCGAAACCCCGGCACGGTGGCCCGCCTCGACCAGCGCATCCGCACATCCATCCGGATTTACCCCTCCGGCGTTGGTCACGACTCGAACACCATCCTCGACACACTTGGCGAAGATGCGTTCCATCAAAGGAACGAAGTCACGCGCGTATCCGGCTTCCGGATCCCTCGCCCGTTGCTTCTGCATGATCGACATCGTGACCTCGGCCAGATAGTCGAGCATGAGGTAGTCAATATTTCCGCCTTGCACCTGGCGGACCGGAGCCTCGGGATCATCGCCCCAGAACCCCTGCCCACTCGCGATCCGTACCAGGCTTCCGTCTCGCCCCGCGGACTGGCTCATCGCACCCCTTCAGGGATCTGGAACGCACCAATATGCGGGCCCGGGTTCTGTCCCGAGGCGCGCAGAAGTAGCCCGAGCGCCGGTCGCAGCTCCTCGGCAAGCACGACCTCATCCACAAATCCTCGAGCAGCCGCGAAACGGGCGTCGAGCTGACGATCATACTCGGCGCGCACCTCGTCCATCTTCATTGTCAGATCCTCGTCAGGCACGAGTCCTTCCTTTTTGAGTTTGTCTAGTTGGCCACTGAACAGGGCCATCACAGCACTGGAGCCTTCCATGACACCCATCCGGCCGGTGGGGAGGGAAAGAATGAAGTCGGGGTCGAAGCCCTGGCCGGCCATAGCATAGTAACCCGCCCCCGAAGCATGATTGAGCGTCAGGACGAGCTTCGGGACCGTAGCCGTGGCCATGGCTTCCACGAAGTCCGCACCGGCCCGAATGATACCCGAGTGCTCCGCCTCGGTACCCACCATGAAACCGGACACGTCCTGCACAAAGAGCAGGGGCGTCTTGTGACGATTCATGGTCTCAATGAAGTACGCCACCTTCCGGGCACTCTCCGTATACACGATGCCACCAAAGTGAGGCGCGCCTCCGCTGGCGGGCTTGAACATGCCGCGAGCGTTGGCAATCACTCCGATAGGGATTCCGTCCAGAAAACCGGTTCCGCAGATCATTTCGCCTGCATGTTCAGGCTGGAATTCGTCAAGCCCCTCGCCGTCGAGAATACAGTCGAGGACCTCTCGGATGTCATACGGCTGCCGATGATCGTCCGGAAGGAGATCGTACAAATCGTACGCCAGTCGCTTCGGTGGCGTCGCCATGCGGTCGGACACTGGGACTTCGACCGGCAGTTCCGAAACCAGTCGGCGAAGGCGGGTGATGCACGCTTGGTCGTCGGGCACCATGTAGTGGGCCACACCACTGAGCTGAGTGTGCATCTGGGCGCCTCCGAGCTCTTCCGAGCCGACCACTTGTCCAGTGGCACCCTTTACGAGGTTAGGGCCGCCCAGACCCATAAACGACGTGCCTTCCACCATGAGAATGACGTCGGACAGAGCGGGCAGGTACGCCCCACCCGCGATGCACGGGCCCATAACCGCGGCCAGCTGTGGAATCCGCAGGTAGCGACGCATAATCGAGTTGTAGTAGAAGATGCGCGCGGCACCATACTGTCCCGGGAAAACGCCTCCCTGATACGGGAGATTCACCCCCGCAGAGTCGACGAGGTAGACAATCGGGACGCGGCAGCGCATCGCGATTTCCTGAGCCCGCAGAATTTTCGTGATCGTTTCCGGCCACCAGGATCCGGCCTTCACGGTCGCATCGTTTGCGACGACGACGACCTCCCGGCCCTCGACGCGCCCGACCGTGGTTACGACTCCTGCGCCGGGCGCCTCGCCTTCGTACAGGTCGTGCGCCACCAGCATCCCGATCTCTACTGCCGGGGCACCTTCGTCAAGGAGAAGGTCAACCCTCTCACGGGCCGTGAGCTTCCCTTGCTTGTGCTGGCGCTCTACGCGCCTGGTGCCACCCCCTTCACGTATCTGGGCCCGGAGTTCCTTAAGCTCAGCGGAAAGAGATGCCAGGCGACCGGAAGCCTCCTTGGCGACACCAGTCACGAAACCGATCGCTGGGCGGCAAACCATTCCGTCACATACGCGATTGCATCGGACGTGGTCGTCCCGGGACCGAAGAGCCGCCCAATACCGCGAGTCCCGAGCTCCGTCACATCGTCCTCCGGGATGATGCCACCCCCGGTAAGCAGTACCTGGTCTGCCCCTTCCTCGTCGAGCAACGCCTTCACCCTGGGGAAAAGCGTCATATGGGCCCCAGACAGTACCGACATAGCAACGACGTCGACGTCTTCCTGCACGGCCGCGCTCACAATCATCTCAGGTGTTTGATGCAGACCCGTATAGATCACCTCGAATCCGGCATCCCGGAATGCACTTGCGATGATCTTCGCTCCACGATCGTGACCATCGAGGCCGGGCTTGGCGACGAGGATTCTGATTTTTCGTTCGTCAGACATGAATTTAATTCACCTAGAAAAATACGGGCTCTTTGTACGCACCGAAGACCTCTTCCATCGCGGCGCGGATCTCATAAAGAGTACAATACACTCGAGCGCAGTCGAGAATTCTGGGGACGACATTCTCGTCAGTTCCACAGGCTGCCGTCAGGGCAGCGAGTGTCTCGGCGACATGCTCGCCGTCTCGGGCGTCGCGCATCTCGGCCATTTTCGCGACCTGCCGCTCTTCGATCTGCGGATCGAGCTTGAGGATGTCGATCTCGAGCTTCCCCGACCCCTCGGTGAAGTGGTTCACACCAACGACTACCCGGTCGCCCGACTCAATCTCACGCTGTTGGCGCATGGCCGAAGCTGCGATCTCCTGCTGGAACCAACCTTCATCGATACCGGCGACCACGCCCCCCATCGCGTCGATTTCATCGAACAGCTCAAGGGCCTCGCGCTCAAGTTCATCGGTGAGTGACTCGACGTAATAAGAACCCGCCAGCGGGTCGATCGTATTCGCGACGCCGGATTCATACGCCAGAATTTGTTGGCTCCGAAGCGCGATGCGAACCGCTTTCTCCGTCGGTAGAGAGAGCGTCTCATCCATCGAATTGGTGTGAAGGGACTGCGTCCCACCGAGGGCGGCGGCCATCGCCTGGTACGCGACGCGAACGATGTTGTTTTCTGGCTGCTGCGCGGTGAGGCTGACACCTGCCGTTTGGCAGTGAGTGCGCAGGCGCCACGAGTCCGGGTTCTTCGCCCCGTACTTCTCCTTCATGCCACGAGCCCAGATTCGACGCGCCGCACGGAGCTTCGCGATCTCCTCGAAGAAGTCGTTGTGCACATCGAAGAAGAACGAGAGCCGTGGGGCGAAACTGTCCACATCCAGTCCGCGCGCGATCCCGCGCTCGACATACTCGAAGCCGTTGCGAAGGGTGAACGCCAGCTCCTCGACGGCGGTAGAGCCCGCCTCACGGATATGGTATCCGGAAATCGAGATCGGGTTGTACTTGGGTGTGTGCTCGCTGCACCACTCGAACATGTCGACGATGCACCGCAATGCAGGCTCGGGCGGGTACACCCAGGCGTGCTGCGCCTGGTACTCTTTCAGGATGTCGTTCTGCACCGTCCCTCGGAGCACGCTGACATCGACTCCCTGTCGCTCCGCCGCTGCCACGTAGAAGCAGAAGAGAATGATGGCAGGTCCGTTGATGGTCATGGAGACCGAAACCTGATCGAGGGGAATTCCGTCGAACAGCCGTTCCATGTCCGCCAGCGACGAGATCGCGACACCACACACCCCGACCTCACCAAGCGAGCGCGGGTGGTCAGAGTCGTATCCCATGAGGGTCGGGAAGTCGAAGGCGACGCTCAGCCCGGTTTGCCCGTGCGCCAGCAGGTACTTATAGCGCTCGTTCGTCTCCTCAGCGGTCGCGAAACCCGCGAATTGACGCATGGTCCAGAGTCGCGTGCGATACATCGTCGAGTACGGCCCGCGTGTGAACGGGTATTCGCCCGGGTATCCGAGGTCTTCTCCCTCTCCGGTGACGTCCAACTCGGTATAGAGCGGCCGGACCTCACGTCCAGAGACGCTCGTGAACAGGGCGTCCCGCTTTGGCGTGTCGTCGTACGTCTCTTCCCACTCCGAGAGCTCTGCTTTCAGGCGGGCGATCTCGTCCGCCTGGTCCTGAACACGGCCTTCGAGCTGCGTCCGGTCCAGTAAGCCTTTTTCGATGGTCGACATATCTACTCCTGAATGCTTCGAACTCTAGGGAAGATACCGCTGTTTTCGATGTGAGCGCAGGGGTTATGCCGCTATCCGCTCTCGTTCCGGCTGGCAATCAGCGCAGTAGTGTCTCAAGAATTTCGCGCGCCGCCGAATAGGGTGTTCCGGTGCCGGACGCGATCCGCTCCACTCCGGACTCGAGCAACACCGTTGCTTCCGGGGACCGCCACGCTACTCGGCGCAGCTCGCGGTCGACGACATCGCGGATGCGAATCGCAGCCCGTTCTCGTCTCCGGGACGCAAGCTGGCCACTCTCCGTCAGGAACATCCGGTGCGACTCGATCGTTTCGAGCAGCTTCGGAACACCATCCTCGGTGAGAGCAGTTGTCGTCAGGACCGGAATCTCCCACCCATTCGGCTCGGGCGCCGGGGCGTCCGTGTCCTGCTCTTTCTTCAAGACTCGACTCAGATCAACACCGTGATGGGCAGGAACGTCCCTCATGGCGCTTCCGGCACGGAGGTGCAGCGCTTGCCTGAGTTCCTTGACCAGCTTGGGCGCGCCGGGCCGATCCGCCTTGTTCACCACGAAGATGTCGGCAATCTCCATGAGGCCCGCTTTCATCGCTTGAATGGCGTCGCCCGATTCCGGGACGAGCACCACGACCACCGTGTCGGCTGCTGCGGTCACCTCAAGCTCGGTCTGGCCGACTCCGACCGTTTCTACCAGGACGCGGTCGAACCCAAACGCGTCCATGAGGTCAACCACTTCTTTGGTCGTGGTGGCCAGGCCACCCAGTGAGCCACGGGTCGCCATCGACCGGATGAAGATGCCCGGGTCCGTCGCGATGTCATTCATACGAATTCGGTCGCCCAGCAACGCCCCGCCTGAATAGGGCGACGTCGGGTCTACCGCCACGACTCCGACGTGCTCCTCTGCCGCTCGATAAGCCGTTGCGATCGCCGCTACAAGGCTGGACTTGCCGGCCCCCGGGGGTCCGGTGAGCCCCACCCTCATCGCCTTCGGGCCCGTCTCCATTACGGTGTGGAGCAGTTCCTGAAAACCCTCTCGCTCATTTTCTACGATTGAGATCGCGCGGGCGAGAGCGAGCGTCTTCCCTTCCCGAAAGCGTTCTAGCGTCTGGGCAACCGCGGGATTCAAAGCATTGGACACCATGGTGTCAGATCCCCGCCGCGTCACCGTCGCTCATCCGGCCGGATGCCGCGTGCATGTCGAAGAGGATTCTCGAGAAGATGAGTCGGAATGAAGAGCACAACGATGAACATGATGAGTGCTGCGAGCAGGCCAAACCCTAGCAGCCACCAATTCCTCAACGCTATGAAAAGAATCGAGGTAATCACCGCGGTGACTGAGGCGAAAATGCTGAGCAGGAGCCGGCGGGCCTGAAGGTGCAGAAAGCGTTCCTGGGCCTGAATATCTCTGGGATGAACCCGGACGCGAAGCTCCTCACGCTCAGCGCGCGTCACAAGGTCCCGCACGGATCGCACGACTGACTGAGACTCCTCCACGAAATTCTTGGCGATCTGCGCGGGCTGCCTATGGGTCATCTTCAGCAGCTCAACTTTGTTTTCCATCACCACGCCACGGATGAACGAGAGCCCATCGAATCGCCGGTCGTAATTGAAGGCCAAGCCTTCGATAAGGGCCGCAGTGCGGAAGAAGTAGACCAGATCCTGTGGCAGGACGAGCGGCCACGTGTAGAAGGTGTCGAGCAACTCCGCGATCACGTCGTTCACGATGACGGAGTGGTTCGTAGTCTTAGCCCGATCCACGATGCGCAAGATCTCGGTGGCGGCCTCGCGAATCTCGCCTCGGGACACCTCCGCGCTGATCATCCCCAGTCGATACATCTCGTTGATGACAGCGTCGATGTCCTCGCGGCCCAACGCGAGTACGACACCGAGGATCGATTCACGAGTCCAACGTGGCACTTCCAGCACCGAGCCCCAGTCGATTACGACGAGCGTGCCGTCCTTCTCCACCAGAAGATTGCCGGGGTGAGGGTCCGCATGCATGAAGCCATCGACCATCATCATCCTGAGATAGACGTTGGTCAGCGTCTCCATGACCTGTCGAAACGAAAGCCGTCCCGACTCGAACTGGGCGTGCAGACGATCGATCTTAGTTCCTTCGATCCGCTCCATGACGAGTACTCGACGTCGAGTGAACTCGTCGAACACTCTCGGCGCACGCACCTTACGCTGGTCCGCGAAGGCTGCCCGAAAGCGGGCCACATTCAACGCTTCCTGTTCGAAATTCATCTCGTCTTTGACGCGAACCGAGAACTCACGAACGACGTTTGTGAGGCCCCTCACATGATGATTCGGGAACGCGATGTTGAGCCAAAAAAGGAGTCGGAAGGAGATGTCGAGATCGAGGGCGACGGACGCCTCGACCCCGGGCCGCAGCACCTTTACGACCACGTCCTGCCCGTGAACCCTCGCTCGGTGCACTTGCCCCAGACTGGCTGCTGCCATCGGCTCGTCCTCAAACGTCTCGAAGAGATCACTCGTGAGAGAACCCAGTTCTGCCTCGATGACGCGGCGAATTGCCTCTGCTGAATCGGGGGGGACCCGGTCCTGTAGCTTAGCAATTTCAGACAAGTAGGGCTCAGGCAGAATGTCGGCCCGGGCACTCAGGAGTTGAGCGATCTTGATGAACGTAGGCCCCAGTTTCGCCAGCGTGCCGGAGAGCTTCTCCGCCCTCTTGGCGTGGTGCTCGACCGAACGCACAGCCGGCCGGCCGAACAGAATGCAGGAACGGCGATCACGGAGAAACGCGATCGCGAATGGGGTCAGCCGTCGCAGCACCGACAGCGATCGTCTTCGTCTGCTCATCGTGGACACTCAGCGCGCATAGCCCGACCGAGGCGCGGCGATGCGCTCAGTTGAGCAAGAGCTTCGACGCGAGCCCCAGAAGAAGGAAGAATCCGCACAGATCCGTGAGTGTGTGAACGAAGACCGATGAGGCAACAGACGGATCTACCCCTATCCGGTCGAGAGTTGCCGGTACGAAAGCTCCGGCGAAGCCGGCCACGACCTGGTTGCCCCACATCGCGAGCATCACGACGAGGCCGAGCATCGGACTCCCGTCGACTATAATCGCGAGCACGGCGATCCCAACGCCGAGCACACCACCAATGACAAGACCGATCAGGATCTCTTTCAGCACGAAGCCATGCGCGCCTCCGGGCCCCTCGATGGTCAGGCGGCGAATTGTGATCGCAAGCGACTGTGTGCCGGAGCTCCCGCCGAGAGCGGCGATGATCGGAGCGAGGAACGCCAGCGTAATCACCTGCTGAATGACGTCCTCATATACCAGAATGACCAGCGCCGCGAGTGAAGCAGTCACGAGGTTGAGAACGAGCCAGGGAAGCCTGGTGCGAACCGACTCAACCCAGTTGTGTCTCAGTTCATCCTCGTCCGCAATACCAGCGAGTCGGAGGATGTCCTCTGTCTGCTCTGCCTCTAGGACATCAATTACATCATCGAACGTGATGCGCCCGAGGAGATGCCCATCGGGACTGACCACCGGGATCGCCGCCAGGTTGTAACGAGAGATCAGCCGACTGACTTCTTCTTGATCGTCGTGGGGGTCGACGGTCGCGACCGGCTCGGTCACGAGGCCATCGATGCTCGACGACGGGTCGGCAATGACCAGGTCGTCCAGGCGTAACGTGCCGAGCAGCCGCCTGCTGCCGTCAACCACGAACACGGTGTAGAATTCCTCGACCTCGCGGCCCTGAAGCCGCACCTGTTCCAGAGCCGTAGCCGCCGACACAGATCCCTCGACCGCGACGAGGTCGAGAGTCATGAGCCCGCCTGCACTCTCCGCGTCGTACTGGAGCAGCCCAATCAGATATCCGGCGGTCTCGTCCGGCAGCGCATCCAGAAGCTTCTTCTGCTCAGGCGGTTCGAGTTCGCCAATCAGGTCGGCGGCGTCGTCGTCTGCGAGGTCTTCGAGAAGTTCGGCTCCCTTCTCGGTTGTAAGCGCGGCCAGCAGGTCTCCGCGGTCCTCGCCGTGCTCCATCTCGGCCAGGGTCTCTCCCGCGACCTCTGTGGGCAGCGCCGACAGGAACGCGACCCGATACCTGTCCTCAAGTCGCTCGACGATGTCAGCGAGGTCAGAAGGATGAAGATCGCCCACCAACAACGAAGCAGCAGCGAGGTCGCTCTCGGCCAATAGGGCCTCGATTCGGCCCTGCACCGCCTCGTTGTCGTCGCGGACAGGTTTCATCGGGTCTCTCGTGCGCGAGGGCGAAGAATCGGATCCAGAGCGGGTCCGACCGAGTCCTTGAAGATCCCGGCGGACTCGAACCGAAGCAACCCACGGTTCGGAGCACTCACACCCCGATCAGGACAGGACCTCGGTCCGCGTTTCAGATCGTGAGAACCTCGCCGAGCAGGCGCTCCTGAAGCACGAACATCGGACTCTCATTCGGCTCGGCGCCATCGGGATGATCGTGTCCGAGCACATGGAGGGTGCCGTGGATGGCCAGGCGCGCCAGCTCGTCACTCAAGCTAATCCCGAGTTCAGTAGATTGCCGAGTCGCCTGGTCGAAGCCGAGGTAGACGTCTCCCATGAGAGCTTCCTCGTCCAGCGAAAAGGCGATGACATCAGTTGTCCGATCCCGATCGAGATATTCGCGATTCATTTCACGGATCCCGGGGTCGTCCAGCAGGGTGATGCTCACCTCGCCCCCATCTACTCCTGCGTCGATCAGTGCATGCGCCACCGCTCGCTCGAGAAGTGCGTCGTCGACACCCGGGAAGTTCCCGGTGTTGACGACGACTTCGAACTCATTCACCGGGGACGATCAACTCTCTTCGGATTTCCGGTCGACTGCAGTCACCGTAACGCCAGCCTCAAAGGGCTCTGCCTCGGTATCGTCCTCGGCGGCCGCCTGATCTGCCCCGTTCTTCTGATCTGTGAGATGCCGCGTCTCCGGATACTCAATTCTTCGGTGCACGACCCCGCCCAGAATTTTCACGAACTGCTCCTTCACGCGGGCGACCTCCTCGAGCGTCAGAGGTGCTTCATTGAGCTGGCCGTCCGCGATCTTACCTTCCACGACCATGTTGATCAGGTCTCGGATCCGGTCAGAGGTCGGGTCCTCCATGGCACGGGCCGCAGACTCACAAGAATCGGCCAGCATGACGATCGCGGCCTCTTTCGACTGAGGCTTCGGTCCCGGATAGCAAAAACGGGCCGGATCAACATCACCGTCTGCTTCTTCAAGCGCCTTCTGGTAGAAGAAGCCGACCCTCTGCGTGCCGTGATGCTCAAGAATGAACTGAGTGACGACCGCAGGGACCTTCGCCTCTCGGGCCAGACGAACTCCCTCTGTGACGTGCTCCCGTACGATCGAGGCGGACGTTTCCGGCTTGAGCTTGTCGTGCGGGTTCCGGCCGGCGGGCTGATTCTCTACGAAGTAGTGCGGCTTCAGCATCTTGCCGACATCGTGATATAGCACGCCGACCCGGCACAGCAGGCCGTTCCCGTCAATTTCGGTCGCCGCCGCTTCGGCGAGATTCGCCACGTTGATGGTGTGTGCGTAGGTCCCGGGCGCCTCCATCGAAAGGCGCCGCAGCAGTGGGCGTGTGGGGTCAGCCCATTCGAGAAGCGTCTGGTCCGTGGTGATCCCGGTGAACAACTCGAACACCCATAGGAAGCCTACCGCCAGCAATGCGGATACCGTCGCATTTGCAGCTATCGCGATCGTCCCACGCGCGACCGTGATAAGCGGGAGTGACATGGACAGGCCCCAGGCGAGGGACACGAGGCTCGCAGCGGCCGTGATAATCGCGATAGACACCCAGGTCTCCGATCGCCGTCGGACGGCACGCACACTCATGGCGGCAGCCGCCCCACCCCCCATGACGACAAGGACTGTGCCGTAAGAAGGAAAAGCGGGAAGTGTCCCGGTGATCGCAGCCAGAACGAGCACGAGCAGAAGTGCCATCCGCGTGTCCCACAGCACGGCCACCGGCAAAGCAACGAAAGCGATGGGAAGCAACTCTGTTAACAGATCGGCGCGGGCAATACCGTACGCCGCTCCGAAGTAGGCAGCCGTCAGCAGCGAAAGCATGATAAGCCATCGGAAATTCGCATAGACCTGCGGGCGACTGAACAGCAGCAGTAGTCCGAAAATCCCCAGGAGCATGAACGCCAGCAGCCAAGAGCCGATGACGGCCGCCACCAATGGGCCCTCGCCCTCGAGCATCCCGGCGTCCCGCAGGGCGTTCTCGTAGGCATCGAGGCGCTCGAGTGTCTCGGGTCCGATTGGGTCAGCCGCGCGAACAATGGCCTCACCCTGCAAAACATCACCCTTGGTCATTGCGACCGATCCAGTGGCCGCGCTCCGATCGCGTTCCGTCGCGACGACGTTCGGGACCAGGCTGTATTCGAGATGGAAAATCAGGATGAGTCGCAGCAGATCTTGAGATTCCGGAGGGAAGTCGAGTGGCAGGAGCGACACAGCCTCCACATAGAAATCCCGAGAGGTTCGAAGATCACTGACCTGCCGCGTCTTCTCCCCGGTATCGACCCCGGTGCGAACGTAAATCTGATCGGTGGTGACCGTGGCCAGTTCGGCCGGGTCCAGCATACCGCGAGGGATAACTTCGGTCGCGGCGGTCCGGGCGGCGACTCTGAGCGTGGCCCGCAGGTCGTCGTCCAGCAGGTACTCCATCTGTGACGGGACCGCCGTGATGCGGCTCATCTGTAGAATGCGGCCCATCCCCAGTGTGTCTCCCGCCACGGCAGCAGTGTCGAGACGGTCGAAGAAGCGCCCGAGTCGAGCCGCGACGGAGTCACCCGCGACGGGACGCTGGTCGAAGGTCCGCGGAACAGCCTGCGCCGCCTCTCGCCGATCGCGCTCGAGTTCCGCAGCCGTCTTGGGGACGCTGAAGCGAATCAGAGAGATCACATCTTCGGGGGCGACCATCCCCTCCGAGTACGGCGTAACGTTCATTCCCTCGACTGGCGGGAAAAGCACCGTCACCATGCCGGAGAGCGCCACTAGCAGCGCCACGCGAGCCCCATGATGGCGCACGCGCGCACCCAGCGACGCGCCCGGATCACCGGAAAGCGACCTCAACATCGACAGGGGACGCTCTTCCTTTCGCCGACTCACGAGTCCGACGCCTCACCGTCCGCGTCGTCACCACGCTCGTAGGCCCGAATGATGTCCTTCACGAGCCTGTGCCGGATCACGTCCTTCGCGTCGAGATACGCGAATTCGATCCCGTCGATGCCACCGAGTATCTGCTCCACTTCGAGAAGTCCGGAATCCGACTTCCGCGGCAGGTCGATCTGTGTCGTGTCTCCCGTTATCACCACACGGGAATTCAACCCCAGCCGAGTGAGAAACATCTTCATCTGAGCACGTGTCGCATTCTGCGCTTCATCGAGGATGACGAACGCATCGGACAGCGTCCGCCCACGCATATAGGCGAGTGGGGCGATCTCTATGGTCTGATCCTCCAGTGCACGCCTAACTCGATCGAGCGGGATCATGTCTTCGAGGGCATCGTACAGGGGGCGCAGGTACGGATCGACTTTCTCCTGGAGATCGCCCGGCAGGAAGCCCAAGTTCTCGCCCGCTTCAACCGCGGGTCGTGCCAGCACGATTCGCTTCACGCGCTTCTTGTAGAGCGCATCGACCGCAGCTGCGACAGCCAGGTAGGTCTTCCCTGTCCCGGCGGGCCCAATGCCGATCACGACGTCGTTGCTCTGGATCGACTGGATGTAGCTCCGCTGCCCGTCAGATTTCGGTACGATGAGCTTCCGAGATCCCGGAAGCGCAATCCTCACCTCGTCGTCCGGGTGGACGATACCGTCGGCTCCGAGGGCATTGACCCCCTCGGCGAACCGAGCAATATCCGGCGTGTCGAACGGCGCCCGAAGACGCGCCAGCTCCACCATGTGCTGAGCAACCGGGACCGCGCGCTCCACCGAGGGCAGCTCACCGGAGAGAATCAAGTGATTTCCCCGGATCACCACACGCACCGAAAAGAGCCGATTGAGCTCATGCATGTTGCGGTCATTGACGCCCGCAAGCATCAGAGGGTCAGCGCCCTCCGTGTCCAGTCGGTGTTCCACCATCGTATCGCTGTTCGCCATTCAATCTCCGGGGAGCGCCTGGGCTCCCTGCTCGTCTTCGTCCTTCGCTCGCACCATCAGGCCGAGAGCGTCCAACTCTTCGGCACCGACCCTGGTCGGTGCTCTCTCGAATAGAGCCCGTGCAGCCGTCGTCTTCGGGAAGGCGACCACATCACGAAGGCTCATCGAGTTCGTGAAGCGCTGAACGATACGGTCGACGCCCAATGCAATGCCACCGTGAGGAGGGGCACCTGCCGCCAAGGCGTTTAGCAGAAACCCAAATTTCTGCTCGATTTCCTCATCCGAGATCCCCAAGGCACGCAGCACGGTTCGCTGAAGTTCCGGGTCGTGAATTCGGAGGCTCCCTGACCCAAACTCAGTTCCGTTGTAGACCAGGTCATACGCTGTGCCCCGAACCCGTGCCGGATCGGTCTTGAGCAATTCGATGTCATCAGCATGAGGCATCACGAACGGGTGGTGGCTCGCCGCCAGCGCTCCATTGTGCTCATCGAACACCGGGAAATCCGTCACCCACAACCATGCGTGCTCGCGCACCACCGGCAAATCCATGGTTTCCGCAGCCACGATTCGAATCGCATCGAGCGTGACCGAGGTCAGGGAGTCTGGCCCGGCGGAAACGAGTGCCAAATCTCCCGGGGCAAGCCCCATAGCCTGGGCGTTCTCTGGCGCCAGGAACTTCCCTAGCGGTCCGGAAGTCCCCTCCTCTGAGCACTTCGCCCAGAGGAGTCCCGGCGCACCGGAAGCCTTGGCCACCTTCTCGATGATGTCAATCTGTCGACGAGAAAGCCTCGCCCCCCCCTCAAGGTGGAAGCCACGAACACGGCCGCCCGCGTCTACCTGACTCCGAATGATGCCAAAGTCGATGCTCGCCGTGGCCTCAGTCCAGTCATGGATCTCGATCTCGTAACGCAGGTCGGGTCGATCCGACCCGTAGCGCTCCATCGCCTCTGTCCAGCTCAGGCGAGGGAACGGCAAGGGCGCGTCAATCCCCGCGACCCCAGCGAGGCGGGCCATGAGTTTTTGAATCCAGACCAGAATGTCCTCGACATCGACGAAAGACGCCTCGACATCGATCTGCGTGAACTCTGGCTGACGGTCGGCTCGGAGGTCCTCATCGCGAAAGCATCGAGCGATCTGGAAGTACCGATCGAAGCCGGCGACCATGAGCACTTGCTTGTAGATCTGGGGACTCTGCGGCAGAGCGTAGAACTCACCGTTGTGAACACGACTCGGAACTAGGTAGTCCCGCGCCCCCTCCGGTGTCGCCTTTGTCAGAATCGGAGTCTCAACCTCGATGAATCCGTGCTGGTCCATGTAGTTCCGGACCTCAAGCACGAGCTTGTGCCGGAGGATGAGATTCTCTTGAAGCTCACGGCGTCGGAGGTCGAGGACACGGTGCTGCAGACGGAGCTCCTCGGCCGGCAGCTCATCTTCTGGAGCCTGATAGACCGGGATCTCAGGCGTCCGCGCATCGGACAGGATCTGGACTGTGGCAGCCCGAAACTCGACCTCCCCGGTGTCCATATCCTGGTTGCGCGCCCCGTCGGGGCGAGCCCCGACGATACCACGGACCAGAATCACGTCCTCATGGCCGATCGTGTGAGCCCGTTCCATAGACTCAGGCTCCGTCCAGTCCGGGCCGAACGAGACCTGCACAAGCCCACTGCGGTCGCGGAGGTCGACGAAGAGCAGTCCCCCCAGATCGCGACGTCTGTGCACCCAGCCTGCGAGTGTTTCCGTCGCACCCTCGTCGGATGCACGGAGTCCGCCGACCATCCGGCTCCGCAGTTCGGTCTTCTCGATGTCGATGTCCGTCATTGCAGCGATTCCTTCACTTCCTTGGCGTATTGAAGCCGGCCCAGAACGGCCAGCATCGTTCCATACCCGATGGAGAGCCCGACGACATCAGCAATCCAGTCGACGAAGTCAGGTTGTCTCCCCGGCACATACATCTGATGAAACTCGTCGGAGATGCCATAGAGCGCTCCCAGCGCTAGCAGGAGAACGTGGGGAATGACCCCCGGCGCACGATTTCGTCCCCATGCAAGTGCAACCCCCAGAACCCCATAAAGCACGAAGTGTCCGAACTTGTCACCGTACGGAATTCCGAACCCGGACCCGGCGCGCAGGTCCGGGACCGCACTCAACAAAAAAAGGACGGCTGCCCATGCGGCGGCGGGGGCCCATACACTGAATCGATTCACTAGGTCTTCTTTTCCTGTTCGGCGGAGCAAGCCGCGGAGCGGCTACGTCACCCGTCGCTGGGCGGCTAAGTTAAACGGCTGAAAATCACGATTCAAGCAAGACAAATGCCAAAAGAGTTCCGACCTGACCTGCTCTCCATGACGCCCGACGCTCTCAGAGCGGCCGTCAGCGAGCATTTTGCGTCCCGCGGGCAGCCCGAATATCGGAGCAGACAGGTCGAGCGCTGGGTGTTCGAGCGCCTGGTCCAGTCCGTGGACGAGATGACCGACCTGCCCGCGGATGAACGTACCGCTCTCGGAGAGGCTTTCCGGATTTCGGAGGCCGAAGCGCAGACAATCCAACGCAGCAAAGACGGCACAGTCAAGCATTTGTGGCGCCTGGAAGACGGAGAGCTCGTCGAATCCGTCCTGATTCCCGCGAAGAACAGATTGACGCTGTGCATCTCCTCCCAGGCCGGCTGCGCCATGGGCTGCACTTTCTGCGCAACCGGGTGGGGCGGCTTTGATCGACAGCTGACCGCGGGTGAGATCGTGAGCCAGTACCGGGCTTCACGGCGCTGGGCCGAAGAGAACAACTACGGTCCGATTTCAAACATCGTGTACATGGGGATGGGCGAGCCGCTCTCAAACCGAAAGGCGGTGCATCCCTCATTAACAATTCTGAACGGGGGCTACGGCGTCGGCGCTCGCCGAATCACCGTCTCGACCGTCGGCGTCGTGCCTGGCATCCTCGAGCTGGCGAAACGTCCAGAGCAGTTCCGGCTCGCCCTGTCCCTTCATGCTCCATCCAGCAAACTCCGCCGGGAGTTGATTCCGCTCGAAAAACGGCACCCGCTCCCCGAAGTGCTCCACGCACTTGAGCAATTCGATGACGGTGGAGGAAAACGAATCACCTTCGAGTACACGATGATCGACGGTGTGAACGATGCCGTCGAACTGATCGAACCGCTTGCTGCGCTGGCCAACCGGGTGCGCGCGTTCGTGAACCTGATCCCCTTCAATCCGATCCCCTATCAAGACTGGGGGCCGTCACCGAACAACCGGATTCGGGCATTCGCAGAAGGACTGGAGCGACTAGGGGTATCCGTAGCCGTTCGAGAGACCCGCGGCCGAGATATCGATGCGGCGTGCGGTCAGTTACGCGGTCACACCCTGGTTCAGATCGAGAACAAGACCGCCGTCAGCGAGGACTCGCCGCCGACATAAGGGGCTAGCGGCCCCTAGCGGATGACTCGACCGATCCGACCCCAGCGCACCTCACGGAGTGCAGGAAAAGGCCGGTAGGAATCTTTGTTGTACGAGTAGTAGGTGAAGACCGCCCTGCCCTCGAGACGCCAGCCCTCCAGCAGTCCCCAGTACCTAGAGTCGAGACTGTGCTCTCGGTTGTCCCCGAGCATGAAGTATCGATCCTCCGGGATCACGAGCGGCCCCCAGTTATCTCGAGTCGGCGCATAGCTTCGCCCGTCCGCGTCACCGATGAGGTGGTCGCGCTGCCAGACCATCCATGGATGGACATCGTCACCGTCACCGTCATGAATGGCGTACGGTTCGTCCTGAACCTCACCGTTGACGTACAGGACACGGTTCCGCATTTGAAGCGTGTCGCCCGGCATCCCAATGAGACGCTTGATCAGCATCAGGTCGGCCTCATGCGGCGGATCGAAGACGAGCACATCGCCCCGGCCGGGCCGAGAGTATCCGGGAATCCGGATGCTCATCCCTGGAATCTGTGATCCGATAGCGACCCGATTGACCAGCAACATGTCACCGACCAACAGCGTCTCCTCCATCGAGCCGGAGGTGATCACAAAAGTCTGAACCAGAAACGTCCGGAGGAAAAGGAACAGCGCCACGGCAATGACGATCGACTTCGTCCACTCGGCGGCAGAGTTGGGTTCACCATCGCGTTCCACCCCCCGATCCTTACGGCGCTGGGCCGCAGCTTCCCGGGTGCTGGACGGCTCGACTTTCGGGGCGTCCTCTGCCTGCGCTTTGTCCTTTTTCGCCATCGGTTGCTTCACGTCCCCGCAGGGCTCCGTTGGTGACCAGACTATCCCCGATGGAGATTCCGAGGACCGTCGCTAACTACCGAACCACGAGCGGGGATGCCACCACGGTCGGCTACCAGCAGGGGCGTCGTCCTCCGACGACACGTCGGGGTCCCACTCCTTTCCCAATACTACGGAAACATCGACATAGAGATTCGGGTCCGGATCGGACTGGACGTTACTGATTCCGAGAGCCTTGGCAACGGCCTGAGCCATGTCGGGCCGCCCGACGTGATCGATCACAACAGAAGTCTGCCCTCGTTCTCTGGCAGACGCATTCCCCCAGTGAACGACATCGAAGCCGTCAGCCCGTAACCGCCGCGTTGCCGATCCAGCCATGCCAGACACGTCCCCGCCATTCCGCACGTCGACCCGAAGGAGCCCTTTGGTCCAGCCCTGTGGCTCCTGAGCGGCCGGCTCTTGGTCGCCGCCCGAAGCCACGAAGAAGACTCCGACGCCGACCAGTAGGAGGACCAGCAAGGCCACAGCGCCGACGCGACCCAACTTCATGCGTCTGGAGGCTTGGCGTTGATCACGAATCACTCGACGGCCGCGCGTCATAGCGCATCCTCGACCAGTCGATTCCAGAACGCGACCGTCCGCGGCAAGATAGTGCCCCCTCGCTCGACCACGTTTCTGATCCGGGCCCCGGCGATCTCCCGCGCGACCACATTCACCTCGGAAGGCATGCGCCCCCGCTGATCCTCACGCCACTCGGTGAAAAACGACCGGCCAGGCTCGAGGAAGTCCGCGCAATAGAGTGCGCGGCCCATGAGGCCGAAGTCAGGGTCACCAACCGTGTGCCCCGAAATCGCCCTAAGCAGTTCACCGTCCATCACACCGTCGATTCGGAGTTGCTCGGCTGCAGCCGGCCCATGAAGAATCGGATCCGGGAGATCAACCAACGTCGGCGGCAGACGACGTCGCAGGGCCTCGGGTGTCGCGTCTCTGAGCGCATCATGCAGAAAGCCCACGGCCTTCCAGCGGACGCGGTCCTCCTTCGATAGTCCCAACTGGTCGGCCCAAGCACCTAGGAGCGTCGATACGCGACCCATGTGCGCCCGGCGCGAGTCACCGGCAACTGCCCAGGCAGGCAGATCACCGTCGGAGGCACGCGTGACAATCTCATGGATGCTCGACAACGTGTGTGGGGGCTTGGGTAAACAGTTGACGTCGAGGACCTACGATATGCCTTTGGCCCTGCTGGCTCCAGCTTTCCGTAAGGCCCTCCACCCGCAGGTGGCTCAACCATACCTTTGGGTATGACCATCCGCTGGGACGCCCTCCTCACCCGCCACCTGGCCGCGGAGTTGAACGACACGTTCTCCGGGGCTCGATTGCGCGCCATTCGACTGGACGGCCGCACACGCGACGTGCTCCTGTTCTTCCGAGATCGCACCCTCCTATGGCGACTTCATCCGGACCGTGGGTACCCGCTTCTCCGCGAAGCCATCGAGCCTGAATCGGCAGATCTACGGCTGAGATCTCGTGTTCGCTCGGTCCACGCGCCCGACGACGAGCGGTTACTGACCTTCGAAT
>JAPKBW010000017.1 GCA_028823235.1 Longimicrobiales bacterium
GGTTTTTATTACCTTCCGAGCTGGCTATAAATACGTCGCGCCAGCGACCATACGTCCGAAAACACGAACTGAGCAGCATGATCATTTTCACAGATCGAGCCCGTGACATGGTGACCTCTTTCCTAGGCGAAGGAGACGACGCCGGCCAGGCTCTGCGTATTCGAGTGTCTGGGGAGAGCACCTCTCCGACCTTCGACCTCACGCTGGTCGACCCCGCCGAGAAGTCCGCCGACGAGAGTGTCGTCGATGCTGATGGCTTCGATGTGTATCTGCGTGAGGGCGACACGACGATGCTCGAAGGTGCGACCGTCGACTATGTAGACCGGGTCAACGAGAGCGGCTTTGAAGTTCGTCCGGCAGACGGCGTCGTGCCACAGGTCACGAATCGGCGAGGAAAGAAAGAGCCCACAGGCGAGATCGCCGAGCGTGTGCGGGAAATCCTGGACGCCCAGGTCAATCCTGCCATCGCATCGCATGGCGGCCTAATTTCGCTGGTCGACGTGAAAGAAACCGAGATCTATGTCGAGATGAGTGGTGGATGTCAGGGGTGCGCGCTTTCGGCGATGACGCTCCGGCAGAGCGTCGAACGAATGTTGCGCGAGGCAGTTCCAGAGTTGACTGCAGTTCACGACATCACGGATCACGCGTCTGGCGAGAATCCGTTCATGTAGGTAGCACCGAGGAGCGCCATGACATCGGGGTAACGTCGTCATGGAAGCGCACTGCCTTCCTGATCGCCTTCGCAGTGTGCACGGTAGGCCCAGTCTCGCAGTTTCTCGCCCAGTCATGCAGTGAGACCTCGTCGGTGGGGCCACCACGGGGGGGGCTCATCGCCGGCGGCGGCGGCGAGCTCGATCTCCAGATCTATCGGCGTTTCGTCGAGTTCGCAGGTGGCGGGACGGCCACATCGTGCTGATACGGTAGTCACGACGGATAGACCGCGATCGAAGAACTCCGAAAGGCTGGACCGGAGCGACTGGAGGTTCTTCACACGCGCTCGTGCTCAGTATCCGACCCGGAGGGTTTCGCTGCCCACTGCAACAGGCCACGGGGGTCTGGTTCTCCGGCGGACAACAGTGGCGACTTGTCCTTGGTGGCGGTGCTCATCGGCCGACCGAGGATGAAGAGCTTGGTCATCTGGATCTGGGTCTCCGGCGGATTCCCATCGGTGACAATCACATTGCCGAGCTTGCCCGGCTCGAGCGTACCAATGTGGTCGCCCAGGCCAAGCATCTCTTGCAGGGTTCCTGGTTCCGGCTTCCAGCGCAGCTTCGACTGAGAGGCCAAACGGGGCCGCAAGCGGCCCCATACTGGAAGGCCCGCGAATCCACGGAATTGGAGGTGGCGAACGCAATGTTCACCCCGGTGGCTATGCAATAGCCCCGGGTTCGCTTAGGCACCCGCCCCGTGATGAGGAAGCTCCAATTCTGCCCCTGCGCTCACTCGACCGCGTTTGGAATGTTGTGTTCGCCGTTCGCCGCAAGCAGCACCGTCGTGCAGCCGCGGTTCCGCCCGTCGTCGAGTCGCTGGTCGCCCGCAGTCATGTCTTCGGCGGCGCACGACCGGCCAACATGTATTCGGGGGCAGTCCTCTACGAATGTCGCCGTGCCTAGTTCATACCTCGTGCCAGGCCCATCGCCTCTGCCAATGCGGCCAAAGTCGGCACCTCGAGATCGGGCCGCGCATCGGACCGGGGCGTAGCGCCGGTGCCAGATCGTCCTGCCCGGCGGTTGACCCAGACGCAGGTGAATCCGAGTTCGGTGGCTGGAAGGATGTCGTGATAGAGGCTCTGCGCCACATGAAGTACCCGTTCTATCGGGAGCCCTAACCTCCGCACAACTTCGTGAAAATGTGCCGGCGCCGGCTTGTAACTCTCCACCTGACTGGCCGTCACCACCTGGTCGAAGTCGGCACCCAACTGCGCAGCCGAACCGGCGAAGAGGTCTGCGTCCACATTGGAGACGATCGCGAGACGGTAGCGCGTGCCGAGTGCGTCGAGGGCCGCAACGGTGTCGGGGAAAGGAGGCCACTGTGAAACCGACTCGGCGAACCGTTCCGCAGCCCTCCCATCAATCTCATGATCAAACTCTGCGGCAAAGCGTCGCGCCACGTCCTTGAGCACTTCGCGATAGTGGCGAAAATCGCCGTGCTCAGCCTCCGGTTCAAAACGCCCATACCGCTCCAGTAGGGCACCTGGTGGCTCTCCTTCAGCTGCCGCCCCCAGAAGATCACCAAGTGCCCGAAGGATCCCGGTCTCCCAGTCAATGAGCGTTCCATAGCAGTCGAAGGTCAACGCGTCGAATGCTTCAAAGTCTATCAATGGAGCCGCTTTAACGAGAGCCACTTCACTTGATGATCAGGATGCGGTTGTTCACCGGGTACAGCCACTCGACACCCCGCTCCGTGATGACAGCATCGTCCTCGAGCGGTACCCGGATCTTGGCGTTGTCCCAGTCGGGGTTCGCCGTATACGCGAACAGTTCAATCGAAATCAGCGTCCCGGGACGCAGCTCATAGGTCATTCGAGTTGGATTGAAGGACGCGAGCGACGGACCAAGTCCATGTCCCCAGTTCCCTACTGAGTGAGGCCCAAGAGCCACGTCGGTTATCGCAGGGTCTTGCGTAGGCTGGTTGAACTCGATTCGGTTGAATCCTTCCGCCTCCAGCGCGACCCATGTCCTTTCGAGCGCCTCTCCCGCGGACGCGGCGGGTCGGATGGTAGCCTTCATAACGTCTCGCACCTCACGTCCACGCTCGAACGCGTGCCGAATTCCAGAAGGCGCCTCTGTCTCATCGTCGCGAAGCACATAAGCGATGCGCTTCATGTCGGTGTAGAAGTCAAGGTACCCGACCCCCCAGTCGAGCATGAGAAGATCCCCACGCTGGATGATTCGGTCGGAGGACGATGCAACGATGCCTTCTGGTCCGGTGACGTAGACCGAGGGCATGTCGAACGACGATTCCAGGCCACGATCCAGCTGTTGGTCAGACATCCACCACGCGACATCTTCGAGCGTCGTCACACCGGGCGTGATCACCTCGTTCGAGAATGCGCGCTCTGCGATCTGGCGACTGATCTCGCCGGCTTGAGCAAACGTCGCGATTTCGAGGGCGGTCCTCGTGGATCGGAAGTCCGACACGAACCTCTCAGCGGACACCAGTCTATCGCCGTACGAGCCAAGCTCCTCAACGAGGTGGTTGTAGGACGTGTGAGAAAGACCGTCTGCCCCTCCGATAGACTCGGCCATGTTCACGCCGATGCGGTCCGGGTCACGCTCTGCCACGTAGGAGGCGAGTTCGCCAGCTCCACCGAAATAGTCGTAGACGTGGCATTGCTCCAGCCGGTATCCGCTCACACCGAGTGCGGCACGCTCGACACGGTCTCCCTGACTGGTGAAAACGTAGTAGGCCCAGTCCCCTACGTAGCCACGGCCCAATGCCTCCCACATCGGATCGAGAAGGCCTTCGCGCATCACCACGATCCACATATCGAGATCATTGTCCTGCATCGCCTGCGGCATGACAAGCTCAAATTTCTCCGATCGGATCTCGCACATGCGCTCCCATCGGGAACGTGCCTCCTGACCCGATACCGCGCTTGGTATTGTGGTGAGGATGGCTGCGGCAATCAGGCCTCGCGAAATCAACGTAGGGCTCATGGCGGTTCAGTTCGTCGGAGTGAACAAGTAGCTCAAGGGAATCTCCGTCGTCGACCATTGCATGGAAAGATCGGATGGCTCGGAAGACACTTTCAACCATCCCCCACCCACTATCAGAGACCGTCGCACGTGACCGTAGCACCGACCGCAGTTCGCGTTTCGGGCATCCTCTTCGCTGTCCCTAGCAGAGCGGGTCACATCACCTATCTCAATGCTCTGTGGCGGCACGCGCTCGGGCCCTAGGTCGCAGGAGACACGAACCCTGCGACGATTCGTCCTGCTCTGCGTCCACGCCGTGTTATCGGTCGAGTGCTGGATCCTTTGGATCGCGTTCGTTCGCAGAGACTCGAGGCACTGCTGGGCCGCGAAACACTCACAGGACGCAACCTGCGCCAAGGCGTTGGCACTGCCGTGTCGTTTGCCGTGATGCTTTCCACCTAGCTCAGTCTGTCAAAACTGATCGACCGATTGTTGCCGGTCTGAGCCAGCAAGAGCCGCGAGTCGTGATAGCTATGCTGTTTTCGGGCGCAAGCACCCTTGACCGAAACCCCGCGTGCGCTCTATTTACTCCGCGCAACGCAAAAGTCGTACGAGAAACAGGAGCTAGAATGTCGGAACACGGTGGCGGCCAGATCCGGGTCACGCTTCGTTGGGTCCAGATTAAGGACAACAAGGAAGCCATGTGGGACGACGAGGGTGAGTTCCGCTTCCGTTCCGTGATCACGACCGCTGGTGAATCGCACGAGATCGAGTTCCCGGAGCAGGGCTACTGGGCGATCTCTGACCACCCGCGCCGGAACAAGGTCGACAAGATAGACAAGGTTCTTTTCGAGGGTCACGCCGGTGACAACTTGGTCGTGGAGTTGTTCGGGTTAGAACTCGACAAATTTACGGCCAACGACCATCTAGCTAACTACCGCCGGGAGTTCACGGGCGAGGCAGCGAGCTGGATCGATCGACACCAGCCGGCCGACGAAGGGTCGGAAGATCCCGAGAACATGGTCGACTGGCGGGTCTGCTACGATATCGAGACCGTCTGACGCCGTAGCCTCCGCATCGAGGCCTCGCCCGAATTGGTTCCGGGCGGGGCCTTTTTTTGTCCATGTCCGATGCAGGACTGTCCCGAAACGCAGTTGTCCCATATCTCGACACTTCGGTGTTTATAGGGTTCCGGGTGGCTAGCGGTCCCGCGCGATCTCCGCCTGAAGTTCCAGCGCCTCCGCCCGAGCTTCGTGCTCCATCGGGGAGGTCGGAGTCATCGCGATCACGTGCTCCAGTTCCGCCTCAGCCAGCTCGGGTCGTTCAGTGTCTAGGAAGACTCGGGCTAGTTGCAGGTGATGATCTGGCACCTCTGGCGCCTTAGACTCAGCGAAGACTAGGTGCCGCTCGGCCTCTTCCCATGAGGCACTCTTCAACGTCGCACCTCCGAGCAGATTCGTCGCCAACCAGCGGGTAACACCCCCCATCCGCCGAATGCCTGCGTGCAGTCGACCCATCATGTAGCGAGCCTCCGCGTGATCCGGATCGAGTTCGAGCACGACCTCTAATTCGTCGTAAAGTGAAGACGCGGCACGGATTTTAGTGAGACCACCTTCTCGATCGGCGCGCATGCCGAGAACCGCTGCAAGAGCGAACCGACGTCCCACGTTGGTCTCATTGTCCACCACCGCATCCCGAGCATGCGTTTCCGCCTCGCGAAGCATCTCCTTCATGGTGTCGTCGTCCTCCGTCACGACGGAGGTCTCCATGAGGACCCACACGGTGTCCGGCACATCCCCGACCACCCAAGCGGGCTTGACCAGCTCTAGCTCTGATGTCTCGGCAGCTGACGGATCGACCCCAAGACGAGCCGTTTCGACAGCAGCGTCGAACCACTCTTGAGCCTGAGCAGGGCTGTGCCCGACTAGGATGAGTCCCAACAGACCGAATATTCGTGTGTGTCTGCTCATGCTTCCCTCTGCGCGGCGGCCCCAGATTTGACTTGTTGTCCTGGGCTAGGATCAGAATCAGGACTCGGCGCCCCTGAATGGGGGGCACAACAACAATAAAGCACAAGGCTATAAAGCACAGTCGGCCCATCGACTCAACAACTACCTGAGCGCGTCTGTCGAACTCATGAAATTCCTCGCTCGTGCGTGCAAACACGATCGTATCGGAGGCTGCACTCAGGATTATCTGACGACCTGAAGGACATCGCGGAACTCGCCGGTGTGGCCTACGCGGGCCTCTCGTAGTCCAAAACTGTGGGGACCTCTGTCATCACTGCCTCGTGTGACCATCTCCGAAGACAACGAACTTACGGGTCGTGAGCTCGTTGGCGCCCATGGGTCCGAACGCGTGCAGCTTCGAGGTCGATATTCCGATTTCTGCCCCGAGCCCAAGCTCGCCGCCGTCCGCGAACCGGGTACTAGCGTTCACCAACACCGTCGACGATTGCACCGCGCCGACAAAGGTCGCAGCACTGTCTTCGTCGTCCGTGACGATGGCCTCCGTATGCGACGATCCGTGCGTGGCGATGTGATCGAGTGCATCCTCCAGGTCGGGAACGATGCGGATCGCGAGAGTGAGATCCAGATATTCGGCGGGCCAATCCTCGGCCGACGCAGTGTGGATCGGGAGATCGGACAGTGCCGCCCTCACGAGTGGGCAGCCTCGAAGCTCCACCCCTTCCGCGATCAGCCGGGCCGAGATCGGACGGAGCACCCGGGGTACAGCGTCCGCGTGGACGAGCAGCGTTTCCAGAGAATTGCATACACCGGGTCGCTGGACCTTGGCATTGGTCACGATCTCGACGGCACGCTTGACCGGCGCGCTCGCGTCGATGAACAGGTGACACACGCCCTTGTAGTGCTGCAGGACGGGGATCCGACTCTTCTCGGTGACTGCACGAATCAGCCCTTCGCCACCGCGCGGAATCACGAGGTCGATCCAGGCTTCCTGGACGAGCAACACATCGATCGCGGCGCGGTCCACGACCGGGATCAGCTGCACCGCGTCGACCGGCAGCTCGGACGCTTCCAGCCCTGTGCGAATCGCAGCCGCGATCGCCCGATTTGAGTGGATCGCCTCCGACCCGCCTCGCAGTACGACCGCGTTTCCGGCCTTCAGGCATAGAACAGCCGCATCCGCGGTCACGTTTGGTCGACTTTCGTAGATCATGGCGACCACGCCCAGCGGAATCCGCATCCGACCCACGCGGAGCCCATTGGGTCGAACGATCTCGTCCTCCACGCCTCCCAGCGGGTCCGGCTGGGCCGCGACTTCGCGGATTGCCGAGGCGAGCTTCTCTACCCCCGCCTCGCCCAACTCCAGTCGATTCCTCATCGCGCCGGTGATTTCGTTCGCATCCGCAGCCGCGAGATCGGCCTCGTTTGAGGCAACGATCTCACCCGACGAAGCCTCGATGGCGTCAGCGATGTCATAGAGGGCCTCGGTGCGACTGGCCGGGGTCGATCGCGCCATCTGCCGAGAGGCATAACGAGCTCCCCTGGCCATTCCTTCAATCAGGTCGGCCATCGGCACCTCAGACGCGGGTGACTGAGGCTCGTCAATCAGGGGCTTAACGCTCATCCTCACTTTCCCTCTTCTCCAGTTAGGACCATCCGGTCCGGCCGCATGACAACATGTCCGTGTTCGACCCCGAGGGTCGTCTTGACCTCCAGCGTGTGTAGGCCCCGAATCCGCTCGACATCCCGATCGTCGAAGCGGACAATGCCCCTGGCGTGCTCGACCCCGTTGCCATCTACCACAGAAACGAGGTCACCTCTACGGAAGCGTCCGCCAACTCCCACGATACCACTCGGAAGCAAACTCGCCCGACGAAGGAGTGCCTGAACGGCACCATCATCAACGATGAGGTAGCCGGTCAGTCCCTTCTGTACGGCCATCCAGTGCCGACGGGCCGGGAGAGGTTTCTCGTCGGCCTCGATCCAGGTTCCGGTCGGCTGGCCACGGACCACAGCCTCGAGTGCTTGGCGGTCGGTTCCCGAGGCGATCACGGTCGGCACCCCGAACCGTCCTGCCAGTTCAGCCGCCTCGAGTTTGGTCACCATTCCGCCGGTAGACTCGAGGGCCCTTTTCTTGAAGCACCGTGCCCTGAGCTCTGCCGAACTCGAAGCATGCTCAATCACATAGGCATCAGGGTCCACCGCCGGGTCGGCGCTAAGCACACCGGGTACATCCGTGAGAAGCGCGAGCAGATCGGCCCCGACGAGCGCCGCCGTCATGGCGGCCAGATTGTCGTTGTCCCCTAGGCCGATCTCGTCGACGCGGACTGTGTCGTTCTCGTTCACGATCGGCACTACGCCAGCTTGAAGCAGAGCCCCGAGTGCACCGCGGGCCGCGTTGTAGCGTTTCCGGTCCGTCAGGCAATCGTTCGTCAAGAGTACCTGAGCGACGTCCCGACCGACCGAGGCGAACACCGCAGCCCACATCGACATAAGACGAGTCTGCCCAACGGCGGCCGCTGCCTGTCGGTCCCGGATCTTCGTAGGGGGGGTTGAGTGCCCCAGTACAGGAAAGCCGGCAGCGACTGCACCACTCGAGACAATCACGACGTCTCGCCCTGGAGCTCTCGCTACGGCCTGGGCGACAGCGTCCATTCGCACAGGATCCAACCGCGTTCCACCACCCGTAAGCAACCGACTGCCGAACTTCAGGACGACCGGTCCGGACTGGTTCACACCCCGGGTATCACACGATTCGGGAGTTTCGGCCACGGCTGTAGATTTATACATGGATAATGAATAATTCATCATCTCAAGCGGGCCAACCCTTTTGGACCCTCGCGCATGCCTTCGAGCACGTGCAAATTCCACGTACTCACTCCTTTCACTTGGATTCAGCTCCTGGTGCATCCACCTCTTGTCGTCCTCGCAGCCGGTCTGTCGACTCGCTACGGCCGATTGAAGCAAATCGCCCCACTCGGCCCCAGGGGCGAAGCGATCATGGACTTCAACGTCCTCGACGCCGCACGGGCGGGCTTCGGTAGCGTCACCTACGTCGTCCGACCCGGTATCCTCGATGACGTACGAAATCACGTCGAAGCGATGATTGGGAACACGTTTCCGACAAACTATGTTTGTCAGGAACTCGACACCCTCCCCGAGGGATTCCGGGCTCCTCCCGACCGGGTCAAGCCGTGGGGTACCGCGCACGCCGTCCTGTGCGCAGCTGCTGAGGTCAACGGGCCGTTCGGCGTGTGCAACGCCGACGACCTTTACGGACCTGGAGCATTTCGCCTGCTGCACGAACAGCTCACCATGGATCCTTCCCAGGCCGAGGCCACACTCGTCGGATACAAGCTCGAAAAGACGCTGTCCGGCGCCGGAGGCGTAGCCCGAGGGATCTGCATGCTCGCTAAGGGAGACGAACTGGAGAGAGTGACCGAGGTCCAGAACATCAAACGTTCCGATGGATGGATCACAGGACGCACGACCGACGGGACGCCAGTCGAACTGACAGGCCAGGAAATGACGTCGATGAATCTGTGGGGCTTCACTGCCCCCGTCATCGAGTTGATGAACAGACAGTTCACACGCTTCTTGGAATATTGGGGATCAGACACGCAGGAAGAGTGCTTTCTCTCTACGAGTGTGAACGCACAGATCGAGATCGAAGCCACGCTCGTGCGTGTCGTCCAAGCTCCGGACACCTGGCTCGGAATTACTCATGCCGCAGACCGCGAGTGGTCTGAGGCAATCCTTCGCGGGCGAGTCGCGTCGGGGGCGTATCCCTCGCGACTCGCAGACGCCCTAGCCTGCCTACGCTGACAACTATGCAACTATCTACCCTGGACTGGATCGTCATCGGCTCTTACGGGCTGCTCGCGGTCAGTGTTGGTCTCTACTTCGCTCGAAGAGCCGGTAGTGAGACGGGAGAATTTTTCCTGGGCGGGCGGAAGATGCCCTGGTGGCTCCTCGGAACGTCAATGGTCGCGACCACGTTCTCCACAGATACACCCAACCTGGTGACAGACCTGGTGCGTACCGGCGGTGTGAGCCAGAACTGGATCTGGTGGGCCATGGCGATCACCGGCATGTGCACTGTCTTCTTCTATGCGAAGCTGTGGCGAAGATCAGGCGTTACCACCGATGTCGGCTTCTACGAGCTCCGCTACTCCGGCAAACCGGCTGCCTTTCTGCGTGGCTTCCGAGCCATATACCTTGGCGTTTTCTTCAACTGCATGATCATGGCGACCGTCACGCTCGCCGCCATCAAGATCGGTGGAGTCGTGCTCGGAGCCTCGAAGTACGAGGTCGTCATCGTGGCCGGCGCCATTACTGCATTGTACTCCGCGACGTCGGGGCTCTGGGGCGTAGTCGTCACGGATCTGCTGCTGTTCGGTATCGCGATGGTCGGGTCGTTCGCAGCTGCGTGGTACGCTCTGGCCCAACCCGAAGTCGGCGGCCTTCAGGGCCTGTTTTCCCATCCTGACGTGGCCGGGAAGCTATCTCTGGTCCCGGATTTCACCGACTGGAAGACCGCTTCGACGGTCTTCATCATTCCGATTGCGGTCCAGTGGTGGAGTGCGTGGTATCCCGGAGCCGAGCCCGGCGGTGGTGGCTATGTCGCCCAGCGCATGCTCGCTGCCAAAGACGAGACACACGCCATGAAGGCGACGCTCTGGTTCAACATCGCCCACTACGCATTGCGGCCATGGCCGTGGATCATCGTCGCGCTCGCCTCGCTGATCGTGTACCCAACCCTCGAGTCGATTCAGGCTGCGTTCCCCTTGGTCGACCCGTCGATCGTACGAAACGACCTCGCCTACCCCGCGATGCTGGTCTTCCTGCCCTCCGGCCTGCTGGGTCTCGTGGTCGCGTCGCTGGCCGCCGCCTACATGTCGACAATCTCGACGCACCTGAACTGGGGTGCTTCGTATGTCGTCGATGACGTGTATCGACGCTTCGTAGCTCCAAACGAGGATGAGGCCCGTTACATCTTGGTCGGCCGCATTGCCACGGTCGCGCTCATAACGATGGCCGGCACGATATCGCTTTTCCTGGAAAACGCCTTCCAGGCGTTTCAGATTCTGCTTCAGGTTGGAGCCGGTACCGGGCTGGTCTTCCTTCTCCGCTGGTTCTGGTGGCGCATCAACGCGTGGAGCGAGTTCGCCGCCATGGTCATTTCCTTCGCAATGGCGCTCTACTTCCAGTTCGCACACGAGGCTCTTGGCTTCACGGCGCTCGACCCTGCTGTCCAGCTCGTCGTGGGTGTCTTCGTCACGTCCGTGGGCTGGATCACGGTCACTTTCCTGACGCCGCCGGCAGATCCAGAGACGCTCCGTTCATTCCACACCCTGATTCAGCCGATGGGTAATGGATGGAAGGGAGCAGGCCTCGAGCTTTCGGAGACGGAAGACCAGGACAGCCCGGCTGCAGCATTCCTCGCTTGGTTCCTCGGTTGCACCGTCGTCTACGGGGGCGTCCTCGGTACCGGGTATGCGCTCTACGGGCAGGTCATGCTGGCGGGTGTGTGCCTCGGGGCAGCGGCCATCGCCTCGGGCGCCCTTCTAAAGACCCTTCCACGCGTGGGCCTGCGCTGAAACAGAGAGAAGCGGCGTTAGCTGCGCGGCGTGACCCACCAGTAGCGGAACGCGATTGGCCAAAGCTTCGCCAAGAGCGCGACGAAGAAGATCAGCGAAATGAAGCCAGTCGACGCAAAGAGGATTCCGTTCCAAGCCGATAGCCACGCCGGCGGAACGTAGACCTCGCCAGGGGCGAATCCCGCACGGGAGATTCCAGTGATCGTGCCGGAGACGTGCAGCCATCCAACCAGAGCGGCCACGGAAAGATTTAGCCCCAGTACGATGCGGCGCATCCCCGGGGTATGAAGCACTTCAGAGGCGCCTGCACCCTCACGCGCACCCAGGTGCTCTCCAAGGATCCAGATAACCGCACCCAGCAGCACCATCGTGTCGATGCCGATAGTGGCGCCCATCGCATGCCCAGTAACCGCATACGTCCCGTGAATAATCGCGTTGAGGGGCGGAATTGAAATCAGAACCGCAGACAGGAGAATGAACACCGACCAGTATTTCGATGCGGCGAAAAAGCCTCGCGCGGCGCAGAACTCCGACTGATCCGTAGTGCGCACGAGCTTCCACAGGTCGTAACTGGCCCGACAGAGAATCAAGATCTCCATCGTGCTCACCACGAACGAGATCCACTTCACCAGGTGATCCTGGGGCAAGTGATAGGAGTGGTGTGCAAAGTTAGTAAAGGAGTTCAGCAGGCCGATCGAAAAGAGCCCGTAGGCAACCTTGGAATGCCCGTAGGCAGGGTCCCGGCTGATTCGCTCACCGATGTAGATGATCGACCCGTATACGAACAAGTTGAACGAGCCCACCAGCGTGCCCGTGGCCTTCCACTGAACCTGCATGTCCTGGAGAGGATCAGAAAAGATTCCGGGAAGCAGATACAGGTGCTGCTCAACAAACGTGACCATGAAGAACAGCATGCCCACACCCCACATCGTGAGGTAGAGCGGCCGCTCGAAGAAATTGGGACCCGCGATCCTGAAGAAATTCCAGGCATAGCAGATCCAACCGACCATGATCAAGACACTGAACACGGGGTGAAAGCCCACGTACTCGCGACCTGATCCGACGCCAAGAGTCAGTGTTACCAGAATGCCGAGTCCCGCAATTACCCACGAGATGATCTGAACCCGCATCCGCATCCGGTCGCCCCAGGTCGGCGTACCGCCGTAGTCCTGTAGCCAACGATGCACGACAGCAATGCCACCCAGGAAGATCCAAGCTGACGCGAACGTCGTATGCAACGGCCGAAGCTGCCTCAGATCCAACCCCATCGACTGAAACGCGGGGGCGAGCGAAGGGACAGAGTAGAGAGCGCCCAGGATCCCTCCCACGATCGTAACCCCGATCGCGATCAGTCCGCCGCGAATGAAAAGCAGCGTCGCCAGTTGGCGCGCCGGATCACCCTCTTCGAAGGGAAGCCAGAAGCCTCCGGTTGCCTGGCGGTTCGTCATCGAAACTCCCACCAGTCGAGCCGAGACCAGTCCACGCTACGCTGGCTCATTCTCTGATCCGTCTCACTCTCGAGCGCCACTCGGTTTTCATTCAGCCAATGGAACCAGGCAATCAGGTCAGTCCTCTGATTTTCGGAAAAATCTGGAATCGGCGGTGGCATCCCGAGCGCAGGACGGCCGTCGGTAAGAACCGTTCTCAGCTCTTCGTCGGAGACACGCTCAACCGCGGTAGAGAGATCCGGGGCGCCGACAATAGATCGCTGAAAGGGGAAATGGCAGGTTGAGCAGATACCACTGCGAAACGTCTCGAAGCCGGCCCCCGCTGCCCCCGCCGGCGCCAGCGTCGCGACCGCATTCTCGAAAGCCGCCTGCGGTGTCGTCCCCGAATCCGGGTCACCCAGGCGCAGCTGCCCGCGCCCGAGATCCGGTCGGTCGATTTCCTCAAGAAACGCGCGGAGGTGTCCAATCTGTTCGGGCGAATAGTTGAAGGCAGGCATCTGTCCGCTACCCACGGTCAGCAAAGAAACGAGCCGCGTCTCATCGAGGCGGCTCGCTGCATTTGTCAAATCAGGACCCAGGAATCCCCCCTGTCCCCAAAGCTGATGACAGACCTGACAGGAGCCGTCGTGGAAGAGTTTTCGCCCCTCGACCGCATCCTCAGACAGGGTCAGATCAACGCTGTCCGAATAGACCAGCCCCGTCTGGATCGCGAAACACACGACCAGAACGGAGAGCATGACCTTTTTCGTGAACGGCTGGAACATGGAGCAGAGGCAGAGAGAGTCGGCCGCGAGAAGACGGGCACGGAGGACTGAAGATTAGTTTTGGGAAAGTCCAGTCAAGTCGCAGACGCGAGATCGCATCTTCTTCAGCCGTCGATCGGACCGAATGACGCCCCTGGACTTGGAACTGCAACGAAGAGCCGATCGTCGATGCGGTCGGCCATATTCCGTGGTTCGAAGTACTCCGAGGCCAGCGTCTCAAGCACTCCCTCGACGGTCCGTCGGTCCGCGAGGGCGACAATACAACCACCGAAACCAGCACCCGTCAGACGAGCCCCGGCTGCGCCACCCTCGCGGGCGACCGCTACGAGTTCATCTAGCTCCGTAGAACTCACCGAGTAGTCGGTGCGCAGGGAGGCATGCGAGGCGTCCATAAGCGCGCCGAAACCGGTCACATCGGCAGAGTAAAGCCGATCGACGGCCTCCTCTACCCGGTCCGCTTCCGTCACGACATGGCGGAATCTGCGCAGCAAGTCGCCTTTCAATGCCTGTTCTCCCACGTCGACCAGTGTCTCGACATCGAGAGCGGCTAGAAGATCGGGGTACGAGCTCGCGAATTTCTCGGTGATGTGATTGGTAGCAGCATAGTCGGCCACCTTCCGCAGGGCCTCCTCACACTCACTGCGGCGTAGGTTGTACGCGACCATCGCAGCGCCCGACTTCTCCGCTCGAACCCCGGTGTCCGCGACGATGAAACACCAGTCTTCCGGGACGGCAACGTGCTTCAGTCGAACCGGGTTGAAGGTGATCTTCGCCGCGCATCGATCGCGCGCGCCAAGAGAGATGGCCTGGTCCATCCCACCTCCACGAGTACCGACATACTGCTCCGCGTGGGCCATAATCGCCGCGAAGTTGCCAACGGCGGCAGGCACCTGATTGAGGTGCCCGAGCGCGAGGCCTACCGCGTTCACGACCGCAGATGAAGACGACAGGCCTGCCGCAGGGGGAATATCCGACGATACGACCCCTTCGAATCCTCGCCAGATCGCGAATCGGCGTGCCAGTTCGCTGGCCGGAGCCTTCGCGTAGTTCCCCCATGAGCCCTGCACGTAGGGTGGAATCGAAGGCTCAATTTCGAACTCGACGGAGGGGAAGGCCGGGTTCGTATTGTGGACCACGACCAAACCGTCCTCGCGAGGGCGGAGCGCGATACGCACCTCGCGCTGGAGAGCCATCGGAAAGACCGGCAGGTCGTTGTAGTCCGTGTGTTCGCCGATAAGGTTTACCCGCCCCGGTGCACGGGACAGGTGAGTAGCTGACTCACCGAAGATCGACTCGAACGCCGCTTCGGCAGTCGGCCCGAAGGAAGAAGACACGTCCGCTAAGACGCGACCGCTGCACCGAGAAACTCCAGCGAGGGCCACTGCGCCCAGCGCCCCCTGGTAAAGTCAGGAACGTCCACGGGCCGTGACCGGTTGGCCACGGACCACTCGGTCAACGGGCAGATTACCGAGAGCATCGCGGCGTCGTAGACGTTCATATCGGTTGGCTTCCCTTCGCGGAGGGCCTTCACGAGCTGATAGTCCTCAATAAAGTCCATGCCACCATGACCGGCTCCGGCGGAGCGTTCCTCGAGTTGCTTCCAGATCGGATGGTCGAACTCGTCCCGTCGATCCATCCAGTCCTCCCAGCGATGGTCGGGACTCATGCCCTCCACATGTACCCGATGCGGGTAGCCCTGGAAAATTCCGCGAGTGCCCTGGACAGTGTGAAGTCGGGAGTAAGGCCGCGGGAGATTCGTGTCGTGGGTCACATAGATCGTCTTGCCGCTGACGGTCTTGATCATCGTCGTGTTCACGTCGCCCTGCACATAGCGCTCGCGCAGCTTCGGGTCGCCATCCGGATAGTGCTCTTCCGCCCAGTTCTCCAGACCCCGCGCCGGTGTACTCATTGAAACCAGGTAGTCGAGCTGGTCTCCTCGATTGATCTCGAGCACGTTCGCAACCGGACCGAGCCCGTGCGTCGGGTAGAAATTTCCGTCCCGAACCATGGCGTGAGCACGACGCCACAGCCCCTCGTCGCGGTCCTCGAACTTGATTGCGCGCAGGTCGTGATTGTAGCCGCACTCGGCGTGCAGGATCTCACCGAACAGACCTTGCCGGGCCATGTTGAAGACCATCATCTCCGGACGGTCGTAGTTGCAGTTCTCCATCATGACGCAGTGTTTTTCATACTTCTCTGCATACTCGACGAGCTTCCAGCAGTCCTCGACCGTATAAGCCGCCGGGACCTCGGTCGCCGCATGCTTGCCGTTCTCCATGGCGGCCACGCAGACCGGCACGTGCCATTCCCAAGGAGTGGCGGTGAATACCAGGTCGACGTCCTCTTCCGCGCACAGACGCTCGAAATCTGTCTCGTTCCGCGTGTACAGGGTCGGACGCGGTCGACCATCGGCCTCTACCCATCCGGCGACCTCTTCGGCGCGCGCTGCGTTGACGTCACAAAGCGCGACGATCTCCACACCGGCGAGGGCCAGAAAATTCTTGACGTGCGAGCCACCCTGGAGTCCGACGCCCACAAAACCGACTCGCACCACATCCAGTGCGGGAGCCGCGAACGGTGTCGCTGGCGCGGGGCCGAGTGCCGGTCTCTCCTGAAGGCGCTGGATCTCCTCCGCCGTGAGGGGAGCGAGCCCACCCGTCAAACCGAGACCGACCCCTGCGGCACCGAGGCGCAGCAGGTCACGGCGGTCGATCGATCGATTCGATTCTGTGTGGTCAGTCATCTGTTCCTCGTGGGATTCTCCGGAACCCGGAACGTGCGCGTCGCAGTCCTCCTGCTCAAGGGCCACCCGTTTCTCATTTGCGCACCCGCCAGTGCCTCCGCCAATTGAGGGGTCTTCTCTTGTGACTGGAGTCAAACCCGTGCGCTCGATACTTCGCCGCTTCGTATCCGTCACCCTGTTCTCAGCAGTGCTCGCGATCCCGGGCACCGGCCAGGAGCTCCCCAGAACGACTCCAGAGGCCGTAGGCATGTCATCGCAACGTCTCGACCGGCTTACCAATGCCCTGGACGGCTACGTAGCGGACGGGAAGCTACCCGGCGCAGTCGCCATGGTCCTGCGGGACGGTAAGGTTGCTTACTCATCGGCTGTGGGATATCAGGACCGGGAAGCAGGGATTCCGATGCGGGATGACGCGATCTTTCGCATCGCTTCCCAGACCAAGGCACTCATCAGCGTCGGGATCATGATGCTTCAGGAAGACGGCCGACTCCTGATTTCTGATCCCGTCGCGAAGTATCTCCCTGCGTTCGGTATTACGACCGTTGCCGCAGCTCGCGACGGGGGTGGTTATGACGTAGTCGATGCCAATCGCTCGATCACTCTGCGAGACCTTCTGACGCATACGGCCGGCATCGGTTATGGGAGTGGTCCGGGTGGCGACCAATGGGACCAAGCGGGGATTACCGGATGGTATTTCGGGCATCGCGACGAAGCCGTCCGTCAGACAATCGACCGCATGGCCTCACTCCCCTTCCCCGCCCAGCCTGGGGAACAGTTCGTTTATGGATACAACACCGACATCCTAGGGGCCGTGATCGAGGTCGCATCGGGACAGACGCTGGATGCGTTCGTCCAGGATCGCATTCTCGGACCGCTCGACATGCGCGACACGCACTTCTACTTGCCCCCGTCCAAAGAGAGTCGTCTTGCCGCGGTCTACAACCTCGGAGATGGCCTGAAGCGGGCTCCGGACGGTTCGGGTATGCAGACCCAGGGGCAGTACGTCGAGGGACCGCGGGCCAGCTTCTCCGGCGGAGCGGGACTCCTCTCCACCGCACGTGACTACGGACGATTTCTCCAGATGATGCTTGATGGCGGTGCTCTGGAAGGAACCCAGCTGCTTTCGCCGGCGACCGTGGGCCTGATGACGAGAAACCATATCGGTAATATCTCGGTCGGCGCCGGAATGGGTTTCGGACTGGGATTCTCCATCAGAATGGATGTCGGCCGAGCAGGCGAGCCTGGTTCGATGGGCGAGTTTGGATGGGGTGGCGCCTACCACTCGACCTACTGGGTCGATCCGGTTGAAGACCTCGTCGTGGTGTACTTCACGCAGGTCATCCCCGCTCCCGGACTCGATGATCATGCGAGGCTCCGCGCCCTGGTCTATGGGGCGATCGTCGAGAGTGCGGCCGGGTCCGGGCCGCATTGAAGTCACTTGTTATTCCCCGGTGACCGGTCGAATCTGAGCCCAGAGACTCCTACGCGAAGCGCACACCCGTTGTCTGGGGTTCGCTGTGATACTCGATGACTCCGGCATGCGGCGTAGTGACGCACTCCGCGCCATAATGGGATTCGCCAAGGCGATCGTCGCTGACGGTGACGTCTCTGAAGGCGAGGCGAAGGGTTTTCAGCCCTGGATCGATGCCCACGAGGACGTGCGAGGGCTACCCGCGGTGGACTAGATCGTCGGGATCCTCACAAACTTCTTTGCCGACGGAGAACTCTCCGAGTCAGAAAAAGCTCAGTTGATCAAGGTCTTGGAGGATTTCAGAGGCTGACGTAAGCTTGCTCAAGCCAGCGGCTTCGGTCACCCGCAAATGGCTCCGGCCCTCCCGGATCGCATTGAGGTACTCGAAAGGGCAGTAGTGGTTGTGGAAGCCGATAACCATGGAATTCCACGGTCCCAGTCCTGCCGCTGCACACCTGGTGCGGTGTGAATTCAGTGGTCAGGATCCCTGGAAATAGACGTCTTGGTATACATAGCCAGTTGGTGTCCATCGATTGAAACTCAGGGGTTGCCCCTCACCTTCTCCCGCGACATCCTCCTCCCCCGTGACTGCACACAGGGAAGGATCTCAGGGGGGCGAACCCACGTTCGCCCGCAACCTCGGCCTCTTCGACGCCACCATGATCGGTGTCGGCGCTATGATCGGTGCTGGCATCTTCGTGCTTACAGGTATCGCGGCTGGTGAGTCAGGACCCGCTTCGATTCTGGCGTTTGCGCTCAACGGCGCCGTGACTCTACTCACCGCGTTCGCATACGCGGAACTCGCGGCGGCGATCCCAGAAGCTGGCGGTGGCTATGCCTTCGTGCGGCGCGCCTTTCCCGGCGCGGTGGGCTTCACCGCCGGATGGATGCTCTGGTTCGCTTATACCGTCGCCTGTTCGCTGTATGCACTGGGCTTCGCCGGCTATTTCTGGGAATTCTTCATCAAGTACACGCCTGGCATTCCAGAGGTCGTGTTCTCGATCGTGGGAGAGCATGGTGCCGGGCTCGTCGTGACGTTCGTTGTGGGAGCACTCTTCGTGCGCCTCAACGCCCGCGGTACCGCGGTTGTGGGTATGGCCGAGAACGTTCTGACGGTCGCGAAGCTCATCATTCTGGCCGTCTTCATCGGCTACGGACTGAGAGCACTTGGGATGGCACCCGAGGGCCAGGTACAGGAGGCGTTCAATCCGTTCTTCCCCCGAGGCTTCGGGGGAGTCTTCGTCGCCATGGGTCTCACCTTCATCGCATTCGAAGGATACGATCTGATCGCCACGGTGGCGGAGGAGATCAAGGAGCCGGAAAAGAACATCCCGAAGGCGACGTTCATCTCGCTCGCCGTAACGATGGTCATGTACCTGCTGATCTTGTTCGTGTCACTCGCCGCGGTTCAGCCACCGAGTGGAGAACCCGCATGGCAGTTCCTCGGCAACTATGGTGAGACGGCCATCGTACGAGCCGCCGAGAGCTTCATGCCAGCCTTCGGGGTCGCCGTGATCGTCTTTGGTGGGCTGCTCTCCACGATGTCGGCGCTGAACGCCACGATTCTCGCTTCCTCACGGGTGGCCTTCTCTATGGGGCGGGATGGCTGGCTACCCGCCGCGACAGCCCGGATTCACCCCGAGCGCCGCACACCGCATGTGGCCATCTACGCAACCGGCGTCATCCTGATCGTGATGGCCCTGACGCTGCCCATCGAGGCGATCGGCTCCGCAGCGAGTCTGATTTTCTTGCTCACGTTCGCCATGGTGAATCTGTCAGTTATCGTGTTGCGCCGGAAAGCACCTGAGTTGCCTCGCCTGTACCGGGTACCGTTTTACCCGTTCGTGCCGATTCTAGGCATCGTGCTGAACGTCTTTCTCGCAGTCTACCAGTTCACGTTTCAGCCCTTGGCGTGGTACGTGACGATCGGTTGGGTCGCACTCGGGCTCGGGCTCTACTACGGCTACTTCAAGGGCGCGGCCGCAGAGCATGCACCGCAGGTTCTGGACCGCCCAGTCCCACCCCGTGTGGTCACAGAGAACACTGTGGTCGTTCCGCTGCACAATCCTGACCACGTGGCGGTCCTGCTCGACTACGCGAAGCCGATCGCCGAGGCCCGGGCGAAGGCACTCCTCGCGTACTCGGTGGTCGAGGTTCCGCGCCAACTCCCCATCCATGAGGGGCTCCGTTTCACACAGCATCGTGAAGGGCTGATCAAGGCCGCCCGAGAGCACGCCACCCAGGGGCAGATGACCCTGGAGACCGACCTGGTTATCGCTCACCACGCCACCGACGGAATCCTCTCCGGTGCGAAGCGTTATCGGGCAGACTGTCTGGTCATGGGCTGGAAAGGCCATACCGACACGAGAGACCGAATCTTCGGTGAGGTCGCGGATCAGGTGATCCGGCACGCGCCGTGCGATCTGGCGTTGCTCAAAATCGAAGGAACGGAGCTTCCGAAGCGATGCCTGTTCCCTACGGCAGGAGGTCCTCATGCGCGGCTCGCCGCCGAGATGCTCAACGTCCTGGCACCCGCGTTCGGGATGGAGGTCACAGCCTGCTACGTGGTGCCCCCGGGGGCCACCGCCAAGACGCGCCGCGAAGCGGACAACTGGATCTCCAAGACCCTCGAAGCGATGGAGGTGACGGCACCCGTCGAGCGCAAACTGATCGAGTCGACCTCGATCGCAGGTGGCATCGCCAAGGAAAGTGCTGACTATGATCTCGTCGTCCTTGGTGCGGCCCGCGAACCATTCCTCAGCCAGGTGATGTTCGGAGAGATTCCGGAGAAAGTTGCCCGTTTCTCACCTGCTTCGGTGCTGGTGGTCAAACGGTACGACGGACACGTACGATCCCTCATGCGTCGGGCCTTCGGCTAACCCCGGCTCTCCGGCAACGTCAGGTGGTCGGCAGCACCTTGGCATACCCCGCCCCACATCGGACCGGCGAGAACAAGACCCAGACCGATGAGGCTGTCCCAATGAAGGTGGACGTCCCGATGATAGTGCCCACGACCAGCGCTGTGGCGTGAGGTAAGCCGACCGCGCGATTGAGTTCAGCACGGCTCATCGGAGACGGATCACCCTGCTTAAATCACTCCATCTCGGATGACGCACACGTCCGTGCCCGACGGCTCAATCGTCGAGAAGCTTCGGAGGCTCCTTGGTGTCTTTCACGCCAAGTGCGACGCCGGTACCGACCCCTGCCCCGATCGCGATCGCGATCGGAGCTCCCATCAGGGCTTCGACAAACGGCACAGAACCGATGAGTCCAACCACCGGTGCCGCGACGACGGCGGCTCCGACACCTGCCCATAGACCCAGGGCCGGTTTTTCGACGATCGATGTGTAGCGGAGCTTCTGACCAACGAACTTCCGCGACTTGATGTGCCCGTACACGCCGACGACTCCGGCAGCGATCAATCCAAACATGAAATCCCCCGAGTTGATGCCTTGCATTCCATAGTAGAGGTCTGACCTCACCCACACTACGGAGTCGACGATGCTCCTGTTCCGAATTCCAGATCTTCCTCTTTGATCTTCTGGTCAGCCACGGGGATACCTACTGACTCAAACAGACGTCTGGCGTGCTGCGGGACATCCTCCAGAGTCATTTCGATGCCGGCCCGTTCAGCCTGTCCCAGCATTTCCAACAGTGTGTACGCACCGGACAGGTCGATTCTACCAAGCCCGCCGCACCGCATGACCACCGCTCGCACATCACGCTCGTCCGCGAGCTTCGCGAAGATCAGGTCTTCGAGCGCCGGAGCGGAACCAAACCAGAGCACTCCACTTGGCTCTACTACGAGCGTGTCTCCGACGCGTTCGGACGTCAGATGCGGCTTCAACTCACGCCACAGATGGACAGCTGCAGAAAGGGTGATCCCGAACAGGATCGCTCGGTCGATGTGTGGCGACATCACCAGGGTCGCTACGAACGTGGCCCAGCCGACCACCGCTTGCACGGGAGACACACTCCAGAGCCCAAGGAGTTTCTTGGGCCGAACGAGCGCCCAGATCGCAGCGATCACAATTCCCGAGAGAATCGCCCGCGGCAGGGCGCTCAGAATCGGAGCCAGCGGAAGGAAAGCCAGAACGGTCACGCCGGTCACCATGCCACTCCAGCGGCTCTTCGCTCCCGCGAGGCGATTGACACTCGTGCGGGAGAGCGATCCGCCCACAGGAAGGCCGCCGGTGAACGCCGCTGCGATGTTCGCCATTCCCTTGCTGAGGAACTCGCGGTCAGCGTCCCAGTGTTGCCGCTCCTCGGATGCAAAGACCCTCGAGATCGATACCCCCTCAGCAAAGCCGATCACGGAGATCACGATCCCCGGCAGAATCAGCGACGGCAGGCGATGCCAGGGAAGGTCAGCCGTGATCGGTGGGAACCCGCTTGGAATCGTGCCGACGGTCGCACCCGAGTAGCCAGTCACGATTGAGAAAATGAGACCGGCCGCCGCCGCGAAAAGGACCCCCGGCATCAGCGGGTGGATCTTCCCCGAGATCACGACGGCTCCGACCGTGAACAAGGCCAGGCCAACGGCCGTTCCCTCCCAGGCGCCCGGACTCAATACCGCGTACCACGCGCGCTGGAGAACGCCGAGGTCTGCGGGGGGCGCCACCCCGAGCGCCCCGGGTAGCTGAGACGAGAGAATGAGAATCGCGGCAGCCGAGAGAAAGCCGGTCATCATCGAGTGGGACATCAGATAGACGAGCCACCCGGCCTTGAGCATGCCGACGATGATACGGGCCACACCCACGACGAGCGCCAGTAGGGCCGCGAGGGCCGCATACTCCGCAGTCCCGACGGGGGCGAGCGGAACGAGCGCACCGAACGTCAGAAGCCCAGTCAGGGCCACCGGGCCCGTCTGCAGATAGGGTGACGAGGCCAGAAACGCTGCCGCGATGAGCGGAATGGTGGCGGCGTAAAGGCCGTGGTGAGGCGGCAGGCCAGCCAGTTCGGCGTAAGCCATCGATTGAGGAATGAGGATCAGCGCGACGCTCACCCCCGCCAAGATGTCCGAACGTGAAATCCTGTCCGGTGGCGCTGACTTCATGAGACGCCTGCCGTGGTATCCGCAGACTCTTTGCCCTCCGCTGCATCTTCCGCCGAGAGCGCTCCGCTTTCGGCCAGTTCACACAGCAGCGTCTGGGTCCGCAGCGCGCGATCCGCCAGGAAGCACGCCGTGCCGCCCAGCCACTCTTCGCGAGCGGCATGGGCCATAGCCTGTCGCCCCGCCTCTTCGGAAAGCGCGTTGAGAACACCCGGTGCGTCCTGCGCGAGGATGTGCTCAAGCGCGTAGCGTCTCTCTCCTGCCCTGAGGCCGACGTCCAGAGTCGATGCAATGCGACCAAGATCGGATCGAGTGAAAATCGCACCCGACCGGACCGGAGCGAGCAGCCCCGCCAGGAAAGCTTCCGACCCGTCCTCACGGGGATCCGGCAGAGGCGGTGCTTCCCGTAAATGGACAGGCAGCGCACCCCCGGAAGTCACCTCGCTTCGAAGCACGTCCCGGAGCAGGATCGCCCACTCTCCATACGGCCCTGACGTGAGTTCGACGACTCGATCGAGGTACGCGAAGACCCATGGCGCCAGGTGCTCCTGCAGCAAGGCCCCTCGACTCTGGTCGAGGAGCATCGCCTCAGCAGACGCGCCCTCCGCATTCGCAATCGCAATCTGCTCGGTCAATCCAACGTAGAGACCGAGGAGCGCCGAGAGGTGGTCGGGCTCGGCCGGCGGGGTCTGCCCAACCGCCGTCCAGAATCCCGCGACGCGCTCGCGTGCATCGCCCCCCATCATGCCCTCCTGCCCGAGGTGCACGGACGCGTAGGGATACAACTGGAACATGAAGACGTCAGAGTATTCAGACGAGCTCGGAGCCGCCTGCATACCGAGCGCTGCGATGATCCCTTCGTGCTCCTTCGACGGTGGCTCCGCGAGAACAGCGAGCCCCCGCAACAGCTCGACCGGCGTTCCCGACTCAGGCACCGACGGGCTCGCGCTCGGGAAGGTCGTAGGCGGCGCGTTCAGGCCGGACGGGGCGCAGCATCCACCACGGGCGACGGGTGCCATCCGGCGAGTGGGTCGAAGCTGCCCGAGTCATCTCGAGCCACTGGTCGTACACGGCCCGGGACTTCGCGGTATCGACCGAGACGTCCCCGAAAGAGTCACCGGGCTGAGCCTTCCGCACACGCACTGCCTGGTGCCAGCAGTGCATCCCCGACACAGGATCGGGATGGACGGGGTGCGTCAGATTTTGGTGGACGCCTACGTCGGTCCACCACACCCGCATCGTGTCGGGATCGGCGGACTCGAAGGGGCCCCCGCTCTTCTTTCGGGTGAGGTCCCAGTCCGACTCGTTCTGGTCGAGCGCTACGGTGTTCATGCCCAGGCGCGGTCCTTCGTGCCCCTCGGGCTTCCAGCGACCCATGTGATGGCTGCAGGCCAGCACGCCGGGGCGAATGCCTTCGGTAATCCACGCCTTAAGCACGAAATGACCGATCTCCGTCTCGACCCGCACGAGATCCCCAGTCTTGTCTACACCGGCCCGCGCGGCATCGGTCGGGTGAATCCACAGCGGATTCGTATGCGCGATCTCATCGAGCCACTTGGCGTTCGCACTACGCGTGTGAATCTGAACCGGTACACGGAAGGTCGTAATCAGCGGCATCTGATCGGAGTCGAGATTCTGCTGATGAATGTGACTCTTCACGTAGGTCGGCGTCGCTAGCTCTGGCCACCCCCAATCGCGCAGAGTCCGCGACCAGAACTCCAACTTTCCGGTCGGCGTCGGCCATCCCTTCACGATTTCGCCATCGACGCGCACGCCGACACGCCTGCGGCCGTCCTCGTCAGGATCAATTTTCGTCCCTCCGGGAGCCTTCGGACTCGGCGGCACAGGAGCGTGCGTATAGACGCGCCCCGCATCGTCGACGCGGATGTCCTCGAGTTCCGAATCCGGGACCGGCTGCTCGTGTACCTTGCCGACCTTGTTCGCGACCTCGAAAGCCCCGTAACGGCGCATGTATTCGAGAGGTGTTACACCTTGAGCGACCGCAGCCTCGGGCAACCCAGGCACGGAGTTTTCGAAGATCCAGCCGTAGTACTCATCGACCGTCATCTTCTCGCCGGGATTTTTCACCGATTCGAAGAACTGGCGAATTCCGAGTGATCCGTCGGGATCGATCCGCCATGTGAGCTCGATCCAAAATTCGTTCTCTTCCCAGACTTCACCTGGGTTCACCTGACGCGTGTCGGTGATCTCCTCACCCAGTCGCTCGCGAGCAGCGCGCAGCACTGGCTGCCGAAAACCGATCCACTGACCGTTGTACTGCTCGTACGATGTGAGATCGTGCCGCTCTGACGAGTGGCCCATCGGGAGAACGTAGTCCGCAAAGTACGCGGTCTCATTCCACGTAGGCGTCATCGCAATGTGTTGACCGATCTGCTTCTTGTCGGTGAGCATCTCGATCCAGCTGAAGCCGTCCGGATTCGTCCAGACCGGATTGTACACGCGTGTGAAGTAGACATCGACGAACGCTTCCTGCTGACGCATGAGATGCGGCATGAGGAAGGACATCTCCATGAGCGCCAGCGGGTACTCGTCCGGCCAGAGCACGTCATTCCACCGCCGCGGGTGTTGATGCGGAAGTCGGGGCGGCTTCGGCGTGAACTTGTTCCAAGAGTTCGGAAAGGTGCCACCCTCTGTAGCGAGGGCACCGAGCAATGCGTTGAGCAGCGTAAGGGTCCGCGCGACCTGCCACCCACCAAGGTTTCCGGAGCCCGCACTACGCCAGTTGTGCGTGGCCAGCCGCGTGCCGGCCGTCGAGACAAGTTCGGCTACTGCCTTGAGTTGATCGACGCTGACCCCTGATTCCGCGGACGCGAACTCGAAAGTATACGAGTCGTACATCTGCTTAAGGGCGGCCTCGAAGTCCTCGAAGGTCCCCTGGGGGTTTCCTCCCACCTCTTCCAGATATTCCTGCCAGTTCCACCAGCGGCGCACGAACTCACGATCGTAACGCCCCTCCTGAATCATCCAGTTGGCGATGGCGAGAAAGATTGCCGGCTCGGAACCAGGATAGGGCGAGATCCAGTGGTCCGCGTGTGTCGCGGTGTTGGAGAGGCGGGTATCGAAGACGATGAGCTTCGCTCCGTTCTGCTTCCCCTCCATGATGCGCTGAGCATGCGGATTGAAGTAGTGCCCAGTCTCCAGGTGACTGCTGACCAGCAGAATCACCTTCGCGTTGGCGTGGTCAGGGCTCGGACGATCCATGCCCATCCACCAGTGATATCCGGCGCGTGCACCGCTCGAACAGACGTTGGTGTGGGAGTTGTGACCGTCTACACCCCAGGCCGCGAGCATCCGCGTGGTGTAGCCGTCCTCCCCGGGGCGACCGACGTGGTACATGACCTGTTCGTGCCGCTCTTCTTCGAGGCACGTGCGAATGCGACCCGCGATGTCGTCGAGTGCTTCATCCCAGCTCACCCGCTCCCACTTTCCCTCACCGCGCTCACCTGAACGCTTGAGCGGATATAGGATCCGGTCAGGGTCCGTGATCTGATTGATCGTCGCCGGCCCCTTGGCACAATTTCGCCCACGGGATCCGGGATGCTCCGGATTGCCTTCGAATTTCCTTACTTGCAGCGTGTCCCGATCGACGTAGGCCAGAAGACCACATGCAGACTCGCAGTTAAAGCAGGTCGTTGGGACCAGCATGTAGCGCTTCTCGACACGCTCGGGCCACGACTTCGAGTCGAGCTCGACCCAGTCGTTCCAGCGCTCCCTCGGAGGAAACGCGGCCAAGTGGATTCGACTCGCGCCGGGATAAAAGGTCTCACCGCGCGCTTCCACTTCTGCCCGGGCGGCGGATACCCGCCGGTTCAGGTCATCGAGCGTCATGCGAGTGGCACCGATTGGCCCGCCTGAACGAAGGCGTGCTCATAGAAAAGGAGACTGACCAGCGTGGCTCCGGCAGCGATGACCGGCGTCGATACCGCAAATATGAAACCCAGCACACCCAGTGGCACGGCAATCCAGAAGAAGTGGGCATACTCGCCCCTGATCATCGCCCGAGCCGCGAGCGTCCCATGGGCGGTGGGGTGGCGCATGGACGCCTCACCGAGCACGAGCAGGAGATGGGTCGCGAGCGACAGCCGGAAGCAGACGACAAGTGAATCTGGAACACTGCCGTTGGTGATCAGCATGAGGACAGCCGCCCCCGCCACCAGGGCCTGGATCAGGAGGTGTCCGGGGAGAAGCGGACTCTGCCACAGATCCCGCGCTCGTGCCTGCGCGAACAGGTACGCGGTGTACACCGCCGTCATGGCCGCAAGTGGCCCACCGATCCAGCCCAGCACAGGAGTGATGTCCGCCCGGCCGAGGAGCGAGGCGCCCAGATGGACCGCCAGAACTCCCCCATATCCGGTAATGATGAAGCCCCCACGAACAAGCCAGCTTCGCCACTGTGGCTTGAGCAACACCATCCAAAAACGCTCCGGATGCTCGAGATCCCAGATCAGCAGTGCTCCGGTCACCATGAGTCCGACCATCGCGACGATCGGTGCGTACAGGCCCCAGAGCGACGAAGTGAACGGGAGTACGCCAATCGCACCGAGAATCAGCGGCACGAGGTACGCGCCGGCAGCGATCGACTTCGTGAACGTGTAGGCTGACACTCGCCAATCCCACGGCGCTCGGTGCGGAATGTCGTAGCTGAGGACTGCCGCGGCCGAACTGTTCCACGGCCCCGGATGCCCGGACGGCACCTGGTGATCGACATTCCCCTGCTCGCTCCACATAAACAGGCCACCATCCGGGCGCCTTGCCGCCAATGGGTCGAGTGTCACCTGATCTGCGCCCTTGTAGAAGAGCTTGGGCCGAGTCTCTTTTTCCGGTTTACGAACCACCACGGCATCCCGGTGAATGATCTCACTGACGGCGGACAGAGGATCGTTCATATCTCCGACCATGAGGGCCTCGGTCGGGCAGACCACGACGCACGCAGGCTCCAGTCCTACATCGATGCGATGCGCGCAGAAGTTGCACTTTTCCGCGGACTTGTCCTCGGGATTGATGAAGATCGCATCGTAGGGACAAGCCGCGATGCACGCCTTGCAGCCAATACAGATCGACTTGTCGAAATCCACGATCCCATCGGGCCGCTGGTGCATGGCAGCGGTGGGACACGCCGTCACGCAGGGAGCGTCCTCACATTGATTGCACCGCGTGACCTGAAACGAACGTCGAGCCTGCGGGAAATAGCCGGTATCGACGTACTTCACATACGTCCGGGTGACCGAAAGCGGCACCTCGTTTTCCGACTTGCAGGCCGTCGTGCAGGCGTGGCATCCGATGCACTTTGTGTGGTCGACGACCTTGGCCCAACGGGGCGGAGCGGGCGTCGGTGTCGCTGTCGTCAGAGGCATTCGCGGAGCGTCGCGGGTGCGGGTGCTACGGACCATGCCAACTTACCGCCCAAGCCCCCGAAGTTCCACCGTCGAGGCCACGCTGAGTAACCCTCACCACCGGGCTCTCGATACTCCGCGACCAGACCCAACTCGACTCGCGCACAACGCCGGAAGCGGGAGAGAAACTACCTCCACCAGAATCAGCACGAACGGCGCGATCGCAAACGTTCGAGGGTCGGCCGTAGACAGCCAAGAGGAGCCCCGAGAAGGCGCCACGCTGGCACGGAGCACCGACCCGCGCGGGAACCCGGCGCACGCCAAGACGGCGACAACTCCCAGCAGCAGCGCCCAAGGACCACACATCCGCCGACTCAGCGCCAAAGCGCAGGTCGGCGATGAACCGATTGCCGAGAAGGCTCACTGTTGTGGACACACTGTCGACGCTGGAGTGTGCCGAAGGGGTTCGCGCGATCAGGTGTGGTACTTGGAGGAAGCCGTCCACAGCTACCCCGCCACCTCTCGGCGAGGGACCTCAGTAGTGATTTCACGCAGCGCCTTGTCGACCTGTTCACCCAGTGCCCGACTGAACAGGTGACGGTTCTGACCGAACCAGGCCGCCCATGACGGCGCACGCAGGTGATGCTTCAGGGTGGCGCGATACGCCTCCCACATCTGGTGGTCGAGGGTCCCCATCCGATGCGAGTACTGCAGATTTCCGAAGTGGCGATAGACCGCAGTCATATAGGAATCCCACCGCAACTGCTCGGCTTCGTTGAGTTCCGTCAGATCCCGCTCAGCCTTGGCCAGGAACGCCGCGAACTCCGGGTCACGGAACGAGTGCTCTGTGAGCCGAATGCTGTTTTGAACCATCGAGTTGAACGAAGCCGCCCGAACTGAAACCGTGTTCTGACTCATCTGCCGGGCGAGATATATGAGTGAGACAACGACGCCCAACGCGCCGATGAACTCCCCGAGGTTTCCAAGATCCTGGAGCGACATGGCAATCCTTGTCAGGGCTTGTCCTTACGGCCCGAAAGATACCTCACGTGGGCCGCGAGTCTCCCCCCCTCGGTCTCCGATCCAATACTTCCGATTTAACCGGAGCCGCAGCCTGTGCTCGGTGGTAGAAAACAGCAGTAGGGCCAACCCGATCGGGACCGCTCATCTCCGCAAAACATCCAGGCCAAACGCTCCCACGGCGGCACCCGCGGCCAGTGCCACACCTGCCAGAACTTCCCCGATAGCGAACGGAGAAAACCCTCAGCTCACTCGGGGCCCGGGCCGCACCTTGCGCAGCCCCGAGGTCCGAGGTCAAGAGGCAGATGTCACCATCGGACGAACTCCAAGGCGAACCCGAAGATGAGAGCGACCGCGAAAGTCTCGCCCTAGGTCAGGCCGAAGAGCTTCTGGCAGAGGGTAGTGACTGAAAAAGGAAGATGAAGAACATGGGCGATTCGGCTCGTCAGCCTTCGAGGAGGTCGTCCACCAGGAAGAGATCCGTGAGCAGCGCACGCATGTGAATGAAGGCATTGAGGTTGTCGATCAACTCAGAACTCACCCCGGGCCTCGCTGAGATCAGCCGAACCATAGCAAGAGCAGCTGTCGCATCCGATCGGACCAGTGCGACGACATCGGCCCACGAATCGGACGGCTCTCGCCCGGCTACCGCTTCCGTTACCAGCTCGGGTAGTCCGTTCATGGCTTTCTCAATCTTCGCCAGAAATTCGCGGAGTTGAGCACCAGCCTTGGCACCCTCATCAGTGGTCAGGCCTTGAGCAGCATACGCGAGGAAGAACTCGTAACTCGATTCGATGGCGTCGATTCTCGCCTTTACTTCGTCGGTCGCCGAAGACACGGCTGGCATCGCTCACTTTAAGAGAATATCTGGTCCGCGGCGATCCGCGAACGGGTCCTGAAAAAGAGAGGCCGAACGCAGCGCGTCCGGCCCCTCACCTCGTTCAACTTTTCGTGTCATTCCTCTCGACGCGGAGCACTCACAGTCGAGTCGGTCAACGCCCCAGAGGGGGAGTCGCTCGACTTCACCGCTTGGTCCGTCACGACCCACTTCTCAGGATCAAAGTGCTCGGCATAGTGCTCCCGGTCGATCCAGCCACGGACCATGGACCAGGTGATCCACCGCTTTTCGGGACGGAGAGCGAAATAGATGTGCGAAGCGATGAGGAGGATCAGCGACACGCCGGACAGGCCGTGAACGACATACATCACGCCCCAGACATTGTCGGCGAACAGGTACGGATTTGGCGTCCAGAAGGGTGTATCGATACGAACCATCATCAGTGCGCCCGTAACGATCGCCGAAAGCGACACCACTACGATCGCGTGGTGATACATGCGGTGGTCGAACGGATATTTTCCGGCCTTCGGTGGCGCAGGCGCCTTCGAAGACATGAGATGCTTCACGGTCGCAACGCCTTCCGAGATCCCAAGCTGGAACATCGACCAGAAGTCCTGCCAACCAATGGCGTGGATCACGTGGTAGACGACCGTTGCGATCAGTACGAGCCCGGCAATCCAGTGGATCTGTACCCACGGGAACTGAAGGCCCATAACCGGGACAAACGCGGTGACTAGCAGGACCAGCATCGAGGCGGACATGGTCCAGTGGAAGATCCGCGCCGACAACGTATGGCGCTCGATCTTCTCAGGGATGCCCGCGGGCAGATCGGTCACTGGCTCATGCGCCTCAGCTGATCTCGTCTTGATCCATACGGCGTGGCCGATCAGGAAAAGGCCCGCCAACGCAAGCGCGGCCCACATGAGATCCCAAGACAAGCCAATGAGGACATCCTGACCCCATGGATTGCTAGCTCTCCTCCAGAATTCCATCAGGCGACACTCCTAACAGCCCGGCGGACCAGGTTGCGCATCATCGGGATTTTGTAGTCGTTGTGTCTCAACGCTCGCGCGCCGTCGATGGCGACTTCACCGGCGGCGTTGGCTGTAGCCTCATCGCCGCTCATCCCTGTTACGAGGCGTTCGGCTGCCTCGAGACGTACTGGGTAAGGAGCGACACCGTTCACAGCAATTCGCGCGTCACGAATCGTACCGCCGTCCATCTGGAACGCCGCGGCCACGCTCACGAGCTGGAAGTCCCAAGACCCACGATCCCTCACCTTCTCGTAGTAGAACTCGGCGTTCGCCCACGTTGAAGGGATCTGAATTCGGGTCAACAGATCTCTGGGCTTCATCACGGTCATCTGCGTAATGTCGATCGCGGGTCCAATGAAGAAGTCCTCCGCGTCATGGACGCTCGCCCCCCCTGAGTTCTCGACGATCATCTTGGCCCCCAGCGCGACAAGCGCGGGTGCGGTGTCCGATGGATTCACCGCTACGCACCGGCTACGGCCCATGATGCAGTGTTCACGGTTCATTGCCTGAGGCGCCGAAGCGTAACAGGTGTTTCCACCTGCACGGTAGCAAGGCCACCCACTCCTGTAGTACCAGCACCGGGTGTCCTGCGAGACGTTGCCGCCCACGGTACCCTGGTTGCGGATCTGAGGCGTCGCCACGTGCTCGGCCGCGTCGGCCAGCACACGATACTCGGACCGAACCCGCTCGTGGCGGACGACCTCAGTGAGCGTCGTCATCGCACCGATCTCGATGCCGTCTTCTACCTCACGGATCCCCGTCAACTCGGGAATACCGCCCAGGTCGATGACTGCCGACGGACGTTTCACCCGGTCCTTGAACCAGTCGAACGAATCGAGCCCACCCGCCAGCACCCACCCACCCTCACGATGCTCGTCGAGCAAATCCATCGCTCCTTCGATCGTGGTCGGCTGAAACAGGTCGAATGCCGGAATCATATCTCTGATCTTTGCCATGTCTCGTGCTCCCTAGCCGACGTGTTGGTCGAGGCGGCCGTGTGCGGGATCTCGTCCTTCGATCTCCGCCAGGATGATGTCCGGTGTCAGCGGGGTGCGGCACAGGCAGCGACCGCCGAGCGCGTCTGCGACCGCGCATGTCAGCGCTGCGGCACCAGCGCCAACCGGGGGCTCACCGATGCCCTTCGCTCCGACCGGATCGGTGGGGTCGGGAATGTCGACCGCGCCCCACTTCAAGTCAGGCGGAACGTCCAGGATTCCAGGAGGTCTTGCCGTATAGAGTCGGTTGGCAAACGGCACGCCCCACTTCGGGTCGAAGACCCAGCGCTGCGTCATCGCCATGCCCATGCCCTGAATGCTCCCACCGAGCAGCTGCGCGCCGAGGCTCCTCGGGTGAACGACCGTTCCACAATCCGTAATTCCCACATACTCCTTGAGATCGACGACGCCGGTCTCCTCGTCGAGCTCTATCACGGCGAATCCGGCGACCCAGGAGTAGATGGAACCTTCCCCGCCGTAATTGTCTTTCGCGATACCCATGAGCCCCTGCCCCGCGAGCATCTGCGCTGCAGGTACGGTCTGCGCATGGATGTCTTCCGGGAGCTCGTGGCCTGCGTACTCACCACCCATTGCGATCGCCCGTTCGGCCACCCTCGCCATGGTCATCGTACCGCCGGGTCCGATAACCCTGCCGTTGTCGGCCCGATATTGGCTCGGTGAGCCACCCAGGGTGGCAGCCGCGACCTCTTTCACTTTCCGGAGAGCGTCCATTCCTGCCGCATGGTTCGCACGTGTGTGGGCATGGGTGGTCTGGCTTCCCGCCTGGACGGTCGAGCGAGGCATTCCCTTGCTCGAGTCTCCCCACACAATGACGACGTCTTCCCAGTTGTAGCCCAGAATCTCTGCAGCCGGCCGTGCCGTATCCGCAATCGAGTGCGTACCGAGATTTCCAATCCCCTGGTGCACATAGAGTCGCCCGTCCGGACGGATGAGCATCATGCCGTCTCGACCACGTGACCCAGCGGTGTAGGGCGAGAGGCCGACGCCTATCCCGGTAACCTTCGACCCGTTGCGCTGACCGGAAAGAGCGAGCTTGCTCTCCCAGTCGAACATCTCCCGGCCCATCTCCAGCGCTTCACGAGCGTGCACGCTCGTGAGCGTAGTGCCCCGAGGACCGAACTCGACGTCGGGCCCGGGCGCGTTGAGCAGATGTGCCTCCAGGCGGTCCACACCTAGTTCGCGTGCTGCCTTCTCGAGGATCGGCTCCATCATAGAGATGATCTGTGCTCCACCCGGACCACGCTGCGCGGCCTTCGGCGGGGTGTTCGTGTACATCGGCACGCCCCGGAAGCGCATATTATCCGGGGTGTATGTCAGATCAGCGATCGCCGCTGCGCTGTTAAGATCGCTCGCACCGTACGGGCCGCTCTCCTGAACAATGATCAGATCAATCGCGTTGCATTTACCGTTCTCGAGGAAGCCCATCTTGAGCCAGCTCTGGAACCCGGGGCGCGCGCGACCGATGTAGTTCTCTTCATACCGCGTGATGCGATGCATGACCGGTGTCCCGCCGAGCTTCCGCGAGAGCAGAACCGGGATCTGCATGACGGTCGATCCAGCAATCTTCGATCCGAATCCGCCGCCACAGTACTCACCGACGAGCGTGATGTTTTCCGCGTTCATATCGAGCGCCCCAGCCAGTCCAAACTTCGTCTGCTGGGTGCTCTGGGTGGATACGAAGGCGAAGAGGTGATCACCCTCCCAATACGCCATGTTGGAGCGCGGCTCCATGGGGTGATGGCTCAGTGACTGATGGACGATCGTCTCTTCGAGCACCAGCACCGACTGCGCAAACGCAGACTCCGGGTCTCCCTTCACCCACTCCGTTGGGCACTCCGGGTCTGGCCTCTCCCCGGCATCGATACGAGCGAAGTCTTCTGCGGTCCACTTCGTCTCTGTCCAGCCGTCCGCTCCGAATGCGTTGCCCTCGGGATACGCATTCGGACCTCCTGGACGAAGACTCTCAAGCGGATCCAAGACGAAAGGAAGCGGCTCGTAATCGACCTCGATCAACTCGATGGCCGCTGCTGCCGTTTCCTCATCCACGGCCGCGACCGCTAGAATCGGCTCGCCCTCGAACCGCGGATGGTCGGTTAGGCAAGCCTCACGCGGTCCCTCACGGGACGGCACGTCGCTCGCTCTGAGGATATCAATGACACCAGGCAGCGCGAGAGCACGTGACGCATCGACGCCCCGCACCCGGGCATGCGGCATGGCGCTAAGCAGCAATTTGGCGAAGACCATTCCCGGGGCCCGGAAGTCTTCGGCGTACTTCGCACGACCCGTGATCTTCGCATGAAGATCCGGTGCGGCGATGTCGGTTCCAAGCAGTTTGTCGGCCATTGGTCCCTCCCCTATACGCTGCGTGCGAGTTCAGCCGCTCGCATCGCACAGTTGAGGATTTTGTCGTAGTCAGCGCAACGGCAGAGATTGCCGGACAGCGCGTGGGCCGCCTCTTCGCGGGTCGGATTCGGATTGTCATCCAGCATTGCCGTCATGCTCATGATGAAGCCCGGCGCACAGAAGGCGCACTGGAAGCCACCTTCCTCCATCACCGCCTGCTGCACAACACTCAGGGCACCCGTATCAGGATTCTCCAGACCCTCAATCGTCGTCACCTGACGGCCTCTGACCTGATGTGTGAGCATCGAGCAGCCGTACTGAGACACGCCGTCAACAAGAAGCGTACAGGCTCCGCACTCTGCCCGATCACAACCGAGCTTCGTACCCGTCAGCCCCAGCTTGTAGCGCAGGGTCATGGCCAAGGTCTCGTGCGGAAGCACGTCGACTCGGCGTTCCTGACCGTTGACGTTGAGCGTGATAAGGCGCTCGGTGGCGGTCTGCATCGTCGCAGCGCCAAGGAGACTGGTCCCCTTGAACATGTAGCTGGTCGATGAAGCGGTTGCGCCTGTAGCGATCACGCCTTTGATGAAGGTTCGCCTAGAGAATTTCTTCTCCAGCACACCGACGGATTCGGACGGGGCCATCGAGCACTCCTGCGGGTGTGGCGTCATGCGGATCTCGCCAACATAGGAGTGTGCACGTCGCAGCGACAGGAGTTTCAGCCGCGACGAACCCGGCTGGAGACGGCCCGGATCAGGGCTTCACAGGATGCATACGGCCGAAGAGATCGATGTGTGCATCCACAATTCGCTGGCGGGCTTCCGGGTCAGGCTCCAGAGACCAGTCACCCTCTACTGACGTACCCCCGAGAGCGATCCCATCGGAGCGCGGAGACATATGCACAAAACCGCCAGCGAGAGGCGAAGCGGCTCCGAAGGTCGAGTAGTCGACACCCTCTTGGGGCATGAGCAGCGTCAACTGTCCCTTGAGTGGCGTAAGCTCCGAGTCTCCGACCAGATCTCGGGCTCCGAGGCCCGTGCAATTCACGATGATCGGGTCGGGAAGGGTCGACAGATGTTCCCTTGAGTCGAAGGCACGGATGACGATCTCTGCCCCGGATTCTCGAACGTCCGACACCAAGCGATCAAGGTAAATCGAAGGCTCGATCCGCATGGATGGTCTCATGGTCGCGTACGGCGTCGGGAACGAGTGCTGACCCGGGCCGAACACGGTCGACCCAGCTGAAAGATCGGGTGGAAGCAGCGGGTCCGCCGCTACCCTCGCACCCGGTGGCCCCTGATGGAGCGAATAACCCTCGATCCAGGAAACACCGTAGCCGCGTCCGACCAGAAGCTGCAGCTCACTGTAGGCGATCCTAGCCGCCTCGCGGAACTGAGAATCCCACTCCGCGGTGCGTCGTTCGGCTGCAACCAGACCCGAGGTGGGCGTCCAGCTGGCTAGAGACATATTCGACGTTGTATTCGGAGGGACGTTTTTCGCGTACACCGTGACGTTGAAGCCACGACGCTGCAACTGTCGAGCCGTGGTCAAGCCAACGACGCCGCAGCCCACCACCGCGACCGTCCGTACCTCTCCACCCATTGCGAGATCCGCCGCCATCTTCCCGGTGCCCCAGGAGAGGGACATACCGGAGCCGCCATGCCCGTAGTTGTGGATCAGTACCTTTTCTCCGAGGCGCTCCGCCCGGAGGACGAAGCCGGAGCGGCGATATGGCCTGAGCCCCACGGTGGTTCGGATCACACGCGCCCAAGTAGCATCCACGGGGGTGAGGCGCCGGGCCGGGCGGACTCGGCTGACGCGATTCGGCCCTGAGGCACACCCGAAGGTCGCCAGGCCCACGAGGCTCGTGCCGCCGCGCAGCAACAGGGTTCGTCGATCCATGGCTGAAAAAGCAGAGAGGAACGCAGTGGTACCGGACGGAAATCGGATACAGCGGTTAACGGCAGGGTGTGCCCCGAGGGGACACTCGGCAAGTGCCGCTGTGCCACTCGGCCTCAAACCGGATAAACCCGCCGTCCTACTAGACGGCGAGCGCGCCTACGTCACACCTGCCGAGGTATGCAGCTAGGAGATCTTGGCCTGCAACCGCTGCCCGTACGAAGTTTACCAGGCCCATCCCCTCCCGATTCGAGCAACGTGCCCAGTTATCAGCAGTCGATTGTCATCGCGCAGCCGCCGCCCGCTGTATACGCGTACATGGACGACGTATCCAGAGAGCATGAGTGGCAAAGTCATCTCGTTGAGGCTTCGCAGACCCCGCCCGGTCCGACCCAGGTCGGATCGCGCCGCCGATACGTGTCCGAGTTCATGGGAAAACGGCTTCAGAACACCTACGTCGTCCAAGAACTAGACCGGGGTCACCGCGTCGTTTGCCGGAGTACCGAGGATTCGGCGATATCCGCGACGAGCGTTCTGACTTGGAGTCCAGAAGGAAATGGTACCCGGGTATCGATGGCGCTGGAAGGCGAGGCAGGTGGAGCGCTCCGGTTCGTCCCAAATCGGATGATCGAGGCCGCGTTCAAAAAGGAAGTCGATAGTGCATTGGTTCGACTGAAAGCCCTTCTGGAGGGTGGCGACTGAACCGTCATGTGGTATCCGAAAGGGTTCACAAATCAGAAATTTTCTGCGACCATAACAGGATTAAAAATACGCGACAACAGATTGAAAATTCAGAATGTCTTCGGCTTGGGCTTTCCAGAAGTGAAGATCTCGCCACGTCAGCCGGAGGAACCGATGAGCAATGTTCCGACCTACACCACGAGACAACTGGCCGATGCCGCTGAAGTCGGAAGCCAGACGCTTCGCTACTATGAGCGGCGCGGGCTGCTGCCTAACCCACCGCGGACTCAAGGTGGGCACCGCATTTACGGGGCCGAGCACCTTGAGCGACTCATCTTCATTCAGCAGGCTCAGCACCTCGGCTTTCAGCTCGAAGAGATCCACGAGTTGCTGAAGATTGAAGAGAACCCAGCAGGGCCGTCGGATGCATCAGAAACACTGACCCAGTTCATTGGACAGCTCGACAAGAAATCGTTCGCGCTTTCCGAAATGCGTACGTCGCTGGCGAAACTTCGAAGTCAGGTCCAAGTGGAGCTGGCTGAGGGTTCGCGCGAAGACTGACTTGGGTCAGCGACTCGCAGACCCGAGTTGCTCAATTTCCGACTCGACGGTTGACCACGTATCCATCTCACGCTCCACCCGTCCCTGCAGCACCTCACGCTCTTTCTCGAGTCCGGCGATCCTTTCGGCGGGTGTGTTTTCATAAAATTGATCGGTGCAGAAAGTCTCATCGATTTCAGCAATCCGTAGCTCCGCTGTCTCGATTGATCGAGTGAGCTCGTCTCCTCGGCGCTCGAGTTTCTTGCGTCGCTTTTCAATACCTGCCGAGTCGAGAGGCACCACCGGCGCAGGCGCCTCCCGCGAGTCCTTCTTCTTCGCACGCTTCTCCCGGCGAGCCTTCAGAATCACCGTATCTGCATCCAGGTGGTCATCCCCGGAGTGATGAACATACTCCTCGTACGTGCCTTGGTAGTCGGTCACCACGCCCGGCTTGATCTCGACAATCCTGGTCGCCAGGCGGCTCACGAACCAGCGATCATGTGACACGAAGATCAGCGTGCCTTCGAATTTCTTCAGCTCTGAGACGAGAGCCTCGATCGATTCGAGATCCAAGTGGTTGGTGGGCTCATCGAGAACCAGCACGTTGGGCTTCTCCAGCGCGAGCCGGCTAAACACTAGGCGAGCCGCTTCGCCACCAGACAGTGCGCTCACCTTCTTTTTTCCGTCATCTCCCGAGAAGAGCATCAGACCCATTTGGCCGCGTACGAAACCCCGATCTTTCCCCGGGCAGAACGACCAGAGCCATTCCTCCGTGCTCTCCTTCCCGTCTTCGAATCCGTCCTTGTTGTCCTGGGCGAAGTATCCCGGGTGAGTCTCGTACCCCCACTCGACCTCACCCGCGTCAGGCTCGAGTTCGCCCATAACAATTTTGAGTAGTGTCGACTTTCCGATTCCGTTCGGGCCCATGATCGCCAGGCGATCACCGCGCCGGACCTCGAGATCAACCCCATGGAGAACCTCATTGTCGGCGAAGGCCTTCCGGATCCCGGCGACGCGAAGCACCTGTTTTCCACTCGGGCGACGCTGTTCAAACCGGAAGGTCGGATATCGCCGGGAACTACCGGGGAGCTCGTGTAGCTCGCTCGCCTTGCGCTCGATCAGCCGGAGCTTGCTCCCGGCCTGTCGCGCCTTGCTGGCCTTCGCCTTGAACCGATCGACGAACTGCTGATGGTGCGCGATTTCCTTCGTCCGGCTTTCAATGTCTTTCTCCCGACGCTCCCGCTCCGCGATCTTCGCCTCGAGAAATTGTGTGTAGTTGCCTCTGTACGCCTGCACCGTGCCATAGTCCACATCGAGGATGCGCGTCGCGACGTTGTCCAGGAAACGATGATCATGAGAGATGACCACGACCGGTCCTGAGAACGCGTGGAGGAACTTCTCAAGCCATCGAATCGACAGGATGTCCAGATGGTTGGTCGGCTCATCCAGGAGGAGCACATCGGGTTTCGCGGCCAGCACCTGAGCGAGCAGCACTCGGAGCTTGAACCCCCCGGATAGCGTCGAAAGCGGATTCCGGTGGATCGCCGTCGGCAACCCAAGACCTTCCAAAATCGTCGCAGCGCGTGCTTCGGCCGAATATCCGTCGAGCCGCTGAACGGTCTCCTCAAGTTCTGAGAAGCGGTCGACGTCGAAGTCATCCTCTCCCCGAGTCAGAATCTTCTCCTTCTCCACCATCGCGTGCCAGAGCTCGGGATCCCCCATGAGCGCGACACCAAGGATCTCCTCCTTTTCGTACTGGAAGTGATCCTGCCTGAGCACGCCAAGCTGGAGAGACTTCGGTACCGACACCTGGCCTTCGGTGGGACTTGCCGATCCGGCGAGGATCTGAAGCAGCGTGGTCTTACCCGACCCGTTCGCCCCTACCAGACCGTAACGTTCACCGGGATTGAGCAAGAAAGACGCGTTCGCGAAAAGGGTGCGATCAGCGAACGATTTTGAGAGAGCGGATGCGGATATCATGACGGCGTTGCAGGGTTCGGAAGCACCTGAATGTCAGGTGCGATCAAGTGTCGAGAACCCGATCGATGATCGCGTTCAACTCTGCGAGTCCAAATGGCTTGGCGAGGACGTCGACCGCACCAAGCGCACCCGCATTACCAAGCAGAATTTCGTGGGACATCAAGCCACCGCCGGAGACGATCATCACTGGGAGATCGGGATAAATCTGACTGAGTGTCAGGATGACTTCGATTCCATCCATGTCGGGCATGTTGATGTCGGTCGCGACGAGAGCAAACGTCCCGTCCTCGAGTTCGGCCATCCCGTCCGTGCCACTCCCGGCTTGCACGCCCGTTCCGGTCCCCGGGCAACCGCAGCGCGGAGCGTAGCGTGGTCGTCTGTTACCAGGAGTCGCGGCATGGTCGTTCTTCCTGATCGGATGGGAAGCAGAGTTCCTGCAATGGAATGGCCGCACCGCGGCTACGCTCTAGGAAGATGTGCGGCGGCGTGGCCGGTTCAACCCCCAACCCCGATCACCCCATCGGGTCTGGAGGTCGCTGGGTGTGGTGATCGGTGGTCGCCTGCCATGCTGCAGCGATCGCCAATAGTCGCTCTTCTCCAAAGGCAGGTGCCGCAAGCGTCGCACCTCGTGGGACCGAAGCGCCGGTCTCCTTATCGGTGTCAAAGCCGATCGGCATGCACAATGCAGGGAGGCCAGTCCCGTCGAAGGGTCCAGTCCCATTGGTGAGGACCACGTCGCACTGATTGAACAGCTGTGTGTGAATCCTGTGGAGAAGGAGCATGCGGGCCTGCTGAACTTTCACGTAGGTATCGGCGCTCTGGAGCATTCCATTGAGGAAGCGGGGCAACCGACTCGCAAAGTTCCGGACATCCTTTCGCAGATGCTCGATGAAGAATGCGGTGGGATCACCGTGCGAGCCACCGAGTGGTTGGGCCGTGAGTTCGTCCCATTGATCGGGCAGGCTGATCTCCGAAACGAGCTGAACCGTCGGATTCCGATCGAGCTCCTCCAAAAGTGTCCGCCGCAGAGCGTTGACCCGCTCGCCGCTTCCGTCGAGGTATCCGGGCCATACGCCAACTCGAGTCGGCCACCGGACCGCAGGGGCCTCTCCAGGGTGTGGGGTCGCGGCCTGGATGAAGTTCGGCACGGGCGGCAAGCCAAGTGTACGCGGGTCGAGTGGATCCGGGTGGGCCAGAAGCTGAAGCAGGATCGCGGCATCGAGTGCGTTACGCGCCATCGGACCGACATGATCACGGGTGTAGCTCAGGGGGATCACGCCGTGGAGTGAGATGCGACCGAATGTCGGCTTGATGCAGGTCAGTCCCTGAGCGTTGCCTGGCCCGAGGACCGACCCTCCGGTCTGCGTGCCGATCCCGGCCACCGCGAGGCGTGCCGCGACCGCCGTACCGGTTCCGGAAGAGGAACCGGCAGGGCTATAGCGGACATCGTCCGGAGTCCAGGCGTTCCTGGTTGTCGGCGTGTTGGTTCCGTAAACCTGCGCTCGGCCACCGGCGAGGTTACCCATCTGAGCCTTGCCCACAACCAGACCGCCCGCCGCCCGCATTGTTGCGACCGCGGTCGCATCATAGGTGGGCTGGAAGCCTTCGAAGACCAAAGAGCCTCCTTCCGTAAGCAGGTCACCGGTGTAGAAGTTGTCTTTCGGAGCGAGACAGACTCCGCGAAGTGCTCCGTCGGACCCGTCGGAAGGGATCCGCTGAGCAGCCTCTAACAAGGCTTCACGTTCCGGCCGCGCGGCAAAAGCCTGGTAGGACCGGTCGAAGCGTTCGATCCGATCAGCGTGGGCGCTCACGAGATCTTTGGGCGCAAGAATCCTCCGCCGGACGAGCGACACTGTTTCTGCAAGCGTCAACTCTGTGAGGTCATCGACAGACTGGAGTGAGGCATCGGCAAGCCCGAGGAACGCATCCCGCGACGCCCATCCTCGCGGTGTCGCACCAACTTTCACAGGAAGTAGTGTCCCCGCTGCCGCTGCCGTCGCGACCCACGCCATACGATCGAGAAACCACCGTCTCGAGACCCGTGTGTCCTGGGGGGGCCTGTTCGCGCCGCTCATCGGCCCGATCCCCCTGATTCGTCTGTCCATGCGACGAAGGGCGCCGGGTGAGTCACCGGAAGATTGAACTGGGGATCGATCTCGAAGTCCGCAGCAATGGCGTCCTGCCGAAGGATAGATCGGCCGTTTGCGAGCAACCGACGTCGATCCATCGGGGCTTCCTCGTCTGACTCCGGGAGGACCGAAATATCGATTCCAATGAGGGAGTACCGGGTCATGATGTACCGGTCGAGCTCTTCGTCTGTGGGTTCCGCTGGCGGCTTGGGCTTGTTCAAGGGCGTCACTCGTTGGGTTGGAGGGTCTCTCTCAGGCTGCCGTTTCTTCCGATGGGATGGTGATCTCCAGTACCGTGGCCTCATTGGAAGCTTCGAGCGTGACTGCCGCGAGAGCAGCCGGCAAGACGATCGTGTTCCCGGCCCTGGCCTTCAGCGCTTGAACCCCAGCCTCACCCCATCGCACCTCCGCCTCGCCGCTCAGCAGCATGAGGACGGCGACGGCGTCTGACTCCAGCGTGAGTTGGCCCCCATTCGGGATCGACCACTCTCGAATGGAGAAATGCTCGCAAATTACCAAATCACGCCCGGTGGCGTCGTCGCGCTCCGAGACCGTGCCTGGTTCGAACCCACTGGTTTCCGCGGGCCCGTAATCGATACATGCGAGTGCGTCCTCCACGTGGAGTTCGCGGCCCGTACGGCCCCAGTCGAAGACACGGAAGGTCGTGTCCGAAGCGGTCTGGACTTCGGCCACGAGAATTCCACCCCCCAATGCGTGACACGTGCCGCCGGGGATATAGTGACAGTCGCCAGCTACCGCAGGTACCCGAATCATCAACTTCTCGACAGTCCCGTCCTCAATCGCGGCAGCAAAGACATCGCGGGTCGTCCCCGCCTTCACACCCTTGTAGATGACCGAGCCCGGTTCGGCCGCGACGATGTACCAAGCTTCTGACTTGGGGCGGGCATCCGAGTGACCGGACGCGAATTCCCCCGAGGGATGGACCTGAACCGACACGTTCTCCGTCGCGTCGAGATACTTCAGCAACAAGGGGAAAGAACCGTCAGGGTTCAGCCTCGCCGCACCAGTGACAATGGGTCCGAATTCCTTCACGACCTCGCCAAGCGCTCGTTTGTTCAGCGGACCATTCAGAATCTTCGAGTACGCAGCCGCACCTCCCTCACCAGACGGGCTCGCAGCTGCGATATCGGCGAGTTCCCAGGACTCACCGATCAGATTTGTGTCGCCGCCCGGCAGGGTGCGACCGAGCGTCTCGAGCGTGCGCCCGCCCCAGACCTTGTCCTTGTAGATCGGATCGAGAACCAATGGGTAAAGCGGCACTGAGTCTCCGTGCGTCAGAGCAAAGGATCGAGGATCGCGATCAGATCTGCGACCTCTTCAAGGGTGTTGTAGTGGACCATGCTGACACGCACAACTCCGTCGTCGCTGGACAGCCCCAATGCACCAATCAGGCGGGCGGAGTAGAAGTGACCGTAGCGTATGCCGATTCCGTGCTGGTCGACCGACTCGACGACCTCCCTGCTGCTCATTCGGTCCGAGACGAAGGAGATAATCGATACGCGCTCGGCCCGGTCGGCGCGGGGTGAGCCAATCACCCGCACACCCGATTTGCTCTGCAAGAAAGCAAGCAGCGACTCGCTCAGTCGCTCCTCGTGGAGGGAGATCTGGTCAAACGCCTGAGTGACGGGGCGGTGATGCCAGGTCCGAGTCCAATCGTCCACACCTGCTGCCAGTCCAACCTTTGCCGTCTGCTCGACCCCGGCCAGCTGTTCCAGATAGTCCAACAGGCCCAGCAATGAGTAACTCAGTTCGTAATTCACGTTGCCGGGCTGGTGCTTGTAGGGTACGTCGCCTTCCGGGATGAAGTAGAAGCCCTGCCCAGGAAGTGTTTCGAGCAGGTGACGCCGTCCGTACAACACCGCGTGATGGGGCCCGAAGGTCTTGTAGAAACTGAACGCGTAGAAGTCCGCGTCGAGAGCCTGAACATCAACCGCACGGTGGGGGGCGAACCCGACCCCATCTACGCAGAGCCATGCGCCTGCCTCGTGAACCATGTCAGCGACCCTGCGCACCGGGTTGATGGATCCGAGAATATTCGACGCATGGGTCATGGCAACGAATCGAGTGCGGTCCGACAACAGATTCCCTAAGGCTTCGATGTCGAGCTCGCCGGACGAGGGGTCAACCTGCCAGAATCGAACCACGGCCCCGGCCTGCTCGAGCTCAACCCACGGAGCGATGTTGGCCTCATGATCCCCGTTGGTGACGATCACCTCGTCACCCGGTTTGATCACATGCGCCAAGCTGCGCGCGAGCATACTGAGAAGCGCCGTGGTAGACGGGCCCATCACGACCTCGTCAGGATCCGTCGCGTTGATCAGAGCTGCGACGGCTCGGTGCGCCTGAGCCACCCGCTCTGCGGCCACACCTGATGTGGCATAGGTGGCGCCCAACTGGACGTTGGACCGAACCAGAAACGCCTGCAGTCGATCCAGGACCGGCCGGAGAATCTGCGAGCCGCCGCCGTTGTCGAAAAAGCATTCACCGCCCTCGAGCGCAGGGAACTGACTGCGTACGAATGCAAGGTCGAGCTTGGTCATCGATTATCCGGAGGTCTGATAAGGTCTTGTGAATGCACCATAGTCTAGAGAGAGGCGTCGACATGATATACAAAGGAATCAGGGCGACGCCGTGCATCCAGCGCCGCCCCGATCTTCCGTCGGCCTAATCGCTCAGAGCGATCGGCGAGTCTTCCTACCGGCTCTCGATCCGCTCGCGGATGATGCCAGCTGTCCGCTCCGATCGGGCGTCCGCGATCTCGTCGGCCCACTGCAGGGCCTGGTTCAGGTCAGAGATGTCGACACCGTTGATCATTGCCTCACCGGTCGCGACCCGCTCCGCCCAACGGACCGAATTCACATCATCGAGCATCATGTTCAGACCGATACCCGGACTGTCGTGCAGCCCGTCGCTTGGCATGCCTTCGTGAGTCACCCCGAGCTCTCTCAAGACGTTCCTCGACCCCTCCGGACTCCGGTAGTACTCAGGGATGAAGTGGGCGGCAGCTGATCCGCCCCACTTGGCATTCAATGCGTCAGCGACGTTGCCCATTCCGCTCTGATTCCCACCACTGTCACCGATGAAGACGATGTTCTCGAAGCCGTGTTGGTACAGGCTTTCCGCCATATCGGTGAGGACCGCCTCGAACGTCTCTTGACGCAGACTGATGGTCCCAGGACTCGTCATGTGTCCCGACGGAGGCTCGATGCTCCCCTCCGGTACGAGTTCCAGCACCGGCGCACACAATGCGTTGCCAAGATAAATCGCAATGCGCGGGCAATTCTCACGAAGCACATAGTTGTGCTTCCCGGTCACGAGCCAAGGACCGTTAGGCTCCATTCCACCCGTGGAAATAATCGCGGTCGTCTTTCCAGCCGCTAACGCGTCCCGCACGTCCATCCACGTCATGCGCTCAATCCAGAGCGTCTCAGTGGCCGGTAGTGGGTTCGGTGTGTCTGCGCAGTTGAAGGTGTTATCGGCGCACTGGCCGCCGCCCATGTTGCGTGGATCAGGGGCCGGGCGCTGCCCTCCCCCAGGAGGCCCTCCACGCCCACCACCAGCCCGTGGCGCGACGGGGGTGGTCCGCCCCTGGGCAATCGCCTGATTGATGAAGCCGACCGTGTGGTCGGCTCTGAAGTCTACGATTTCCCGGGCCCACTTCAGGCTTTGAACCCGGTCGGAGATGTCCACACCGTTGATCGTCGCGAGTCCCGCGTCGACACGCTCCTGATAGCGGACCGAGAACGGCTCATCCGCAAACATGTTGAGTGTGATGATCGGATCGTCGTGCAGGCCATCCCCTGCTCCACCCTCGGGGAATCCGCGGAAAGCCATGTAGTCGCCCACGGTGCCATAGTCGTAATATTCCTGAACATGGGCGACGACCGTGCCGTCCCACATCGCGTTGAGCTTCTCGGCAACGGCCCGCTGACCGCCCTGATTTCCACCACTGTCACCGAAGAAGATGATGTTCCGGAAGCCGTGCATCTTGAGACTGTGCGCCACGTCCGTGAGCATCGCCTCGAAGGTCTCCTGACGCATCGAGATCGTGCCAGGGCTTGTCATGTGACTGCTCGGCGGGTCGATGTTGCCCTCTGGCACGAACTTGATGATCGGCGCGCAGATCGCATCCCCGAGCTCGCGAGCGATCGCATCGCAGTTCGCGCGGAGCACGAAATTGTGCTTCCCCGTCGCCAGCCAAGGGCCGTTAGGCTCCACGCCGCCCGTCGGGATGAGTGCTGTAGTCATACCAGAAGCGAGCGCGTCCCGGACGTCCATCCAGGTCATCTCTTCTAGCCAGACCGTGTTGGGCGCTGGGAGTGGATTCGGTGTCGTTGCGCAGTTATAGACGTTGGCAGCGCAGGCACCACCACCCATCGAGTTGGGGTCGCGCTGCTGCTGTGCCTCGGCCGCGGTCGCGGTCAGAAGCACGGCGCTAGCCGCGAGGAGTATCTTTTTCATACAGCATCTCCGAGTAGGCGAATCTCGCACGAGACTGCACGTCCCGTGCGCAACGCGCCAGAGGGACTCGCGGGCGCCCTATCGCCAGGTGAACTATGCGCCGCAGGCACGCCTCTGAGCTGTGAGCTCCGAGACCGCCAGAGAGAGGACTCCAAGGTCTCGTGAAGCTCCAGCCCCTTCTGACTGCCGGCGCTACAGCTATCGACGATGGCTCGCTTCCGCTGCCGCACGACCCCGAGGCCTAAGGACACGTCACCCGTTTTCACTCCGTAGTCAGCCGCTCGGGACGCGAAATAAGCGACACGCGCGCTGGCGACCATTGTCTTGGTTGGCGTGCACCCACGGATCACACAAGTCCCACCAACCCGGTCCTTCCTCGATGATGGCCGTCTTCCACCGCGCTTCCGCCAACACTCCAGCCAGAGGATTCCCGGCCTGTCCAGTACCGATGATGAGTGCGTCGATAGGTTCTGCTTCAGGCATGTCGGGCTCGCTTCGAAGGATTCGATTCGGTCTCAGTTCCGAGCGCCCAACGACTCTGAGCACCGTGCAGGAAGCGGCTGTGCATGTGGCAGGTTCAGCACTGAATCTGCTCATTCCTGCGCCCAGAAAGGAAGCTCGTCAGCCGCCCCCTCCGGCCCCTGGACCATCGCAAGTGTCGGGCCAGCCCCGGGCACATGCCAACGCATACAATTCGACCGGGTCCCGAGTCCTCACTGGGCCCTTGCTGCCGCGAATGATCGTCGGAAAATCCTCGATCGGGGGCGGCGCAGAGGCAAACGATTCACTACCGGTCTCGACGACGATCACATTCGAGCAACCGGTGCGGAAGGCCAGCGCACATGCGCGCTGGAAGTCACTCCGAGCGGTCTCCGTGTCGCCAAATGTGTCGATGAGCGTCAACCCTCGCTCGTTGCACGCCCAGCCTGATCCTCGTTCGCAGTAGACCCGTTCAACGGAAATCACGTAGGTGCAAGCCCGCTCATTCCCGGCTTCGCACGCCTGATCCCAGAAGGGGAGATACTGCCCCGGATGCTCGTCACCGACCCCTCCTGTAAGCGCCAGTCCACCGAAGAGCATCGCCCACAACCCGGCGGTGGCGAGCCGAGGGGTCCGGAGACCCACGAGTCCGAGAATCCGCGCCGGTTCGAGATATTTGAAAAAGCCCGTCACCGCGACCCGATCGATCCGTCGCACCATGAGATTCAAGATCGGGATCGGGAGCAGCTTGTCGTAAAAGGCCGGGGCGCCCACACCTTCAAGAATCCCAGCCAGTGCAATGGTAAACGAAGCGTACAGTACTCCGAAGATTACCCGACCCTGCTCTGATTTCGGCGACGTCGCCGGATCAGTGAAGAGCAAATGCATCCCGAGAAAAACGGCGATCGGAATATATGCATCGCGAAAAAAGAACGTGCCCGTCACCCCGAAGTAGAGAAGACTCCAACTGTATGCCGTGATCACAGAAGCGATCGTCATTGTCGCTACGCCAAACAGCATCTGGGCCGGCAGCGTGACGAGAAACACGGCCAGATAGATCAGGGGTGGATTGAACAACGACTGGGCAATTTCGAGCCCAAAGGTGTGGTCCGTCGTCCCTGTCAGAATCAAAACAAGAGAAAAGACGGAGAGTGGAAAAGACGACGGATTGAAGATGTGCCGTTTTTGACCGTCTCGTTCCCAGTGGATGAACGACTTCACCAGAAAGCCGAGCGCCACGATCGCGAACTGCCAGTAGTACCACTCGGGCCGGAACCAGAGGAAGAAGTTGATACTGATCAGAATGGGGAACGGGCCGAACCCGATCTGATAACGGTCTCCGCGATACCACTGAAGGAGCGCATCGAAGCCATACGCGAACAGAAGCTGTCCGATGAGGAGCGGCAGGTTCTGATAGACCGACGTTACGTGCCATCCCCAGTACAGCATGAGCGTGCCCTGAGCACACGCCTGAAGCCAGTGGGGCGTTCGGATCGCCACCTCGATCGTCAATTCACGGCGGTTCCGTGAGGCGGTAAGGAAGAGTACGACGGCGCCCAGCAAGAGCACGGAAGACGCCCCGAGGAAACTCCGCAGGACCATGGGCTGCTGTGCGACCTGTGGGAAAATCCGGGTCGCGACGGCGATGCCTGCCGCGAAGCCGACAGGCAGGAGAGCGGCCTGGGCGGGGGGGAGCCGCTTGGAAATGAGATTTCTCCTTTCAGCCATAGCTCGGTCCGACGAGAGAATTCTAGCCGGATCCGTCGGACGAGAATAGCCAAGTCAGCCAACGACCGCTCACGCCGCACCTCCTTGCGATTCAGCGGAGCGGCGGCACAATACCCGTTCCACCATTCCACAACAACTCGACCCATCGAGTAGAGACATTGCCATGAAGCGCATCGGCACCCTCGCCCTCATTGTGTCCGCTTTCGGCGGCATCGCTCCGGCTCCTGCCACGGCACAGGCCCCGGACCTTGCCACGACGGTCTCCCGACTGGGATACCGGGAAATCGGCCCGGCCCTCATGGGCGGCCGAATCGCCGCCCTCGCAGTGGTAGAATCGAAGCCGCAGATGTTCTACCTCGGCACGGCATCCGGCGGGCTTTGGAAGACAGGGGATCATGGGACATCATGGACGCCGCTCTTCGATGACCAACCGACCAGCTCGATCGGAGACGTCACCATTGATCAGGCCAACCCCAATCTCGTCTGGGTAGGCACAGGGGAGCCGCAGAACCGGCAGTCGTCCCCCTGGGGCAACGGTGTCTACAAGTCGATGGATGGTGGTGAAAACTGGGCGCACATGGGCCTAGAAGAGACCAAACATATTGCGCGGGTCCTTATCCATCCGCGGAACCCCGACGTCGTCTACGTCGCCGCAGTCGGTGACCTGTGGGGGCCCAGCCCCGAGCGTGGGGTCTTTCGCACGACCGACGGCGGGCAAACGTGGGAGAACGTTCTGTTCATCGACGAAGACACGGGTGCGATCGATCTCGCCATGGATCCAGATGATCCGATGACCCTCTTCGCAGCCATGTATCAGAGGCGGCGCACTGGATGGGGCTTCAACGGCGGTGGACCGGGATCCGGCCTGTACCGGACGATGGACGGCGGAGCGAACTGGACCGAGCTCACGGAAGGACTTCCCGAGGGTGACAAAGGTCGGATCGGTGTCGACATCTTCCGGCAGGACGGCAATGTCGTGTATGCGCTCATCGAGGCGGACCTCAGGTCCGCCAGTCAGGGCTTCGGTGGAGGAGGCGAGTCGAGCGAGAGTGGCATCTTCCGCTCCACGGACCGCGGGTCCACATGGGAAAAGATGTCGGACACGAACCCTCGACCGATGTACTACTCGCGGGTCGAGATCGACCCGAGCAACTCCGATCGGATCTACGTACTGGGGAGCGCGCTGATGGTGTCGGACGACGCCGGCAAGACGTTTCGCAGTGATGGCGCGACCCAGATCCACGTGGATCACCACGCGCTCTGGATCAACCCCAAGGACCCGGATCACCTGATCTTGGGAAGCGACGGCGGCGTCTCAGCCTCCTGGGATGGCACCGGACACTGGCGGATGTTTGACAACCTCGCTCTCGGTCAATTCTACACCATTTCCTACGATATGCGCGATCCCTACGCAGTCTGCGGTGGTCTGCAGGACAACAACCCCTGGTGTGGTCCGTCAAACACGCGGTCCTTCCACGGCATTCGTAATCAGGACTGGTACGAGACTGCCTACGGGGACGGTTTCTGGACCGTGGTCGACCCCACCGACTCCACGATCGTTTTCTCGGAGTCGCAAGGCGGAAACATGAACCGGTACGACCTGATTACCGGGGAGAAGACCCCGATGCGACCGATCACCGGCCCGCGTGAAAATGGAGACACCGCCAAGGCGTACCGCTTCAACTGGAACGCACCTCTTCTGATCTCACAACACGACCCTGCCACCATCTACCTCGGTGGCAACTATCTCATGCGCTCGCGCGACAGAGGCATGTCTTGGGAAGAAGTCGGCGGCGTGGACCTCACCAAACAAATCGATCGGGCCGAGCTGGAGATCATGGGTGTGCCCGGTAGTGAGCCGATGATGTCCATTCACGACGGGACTTCGACATACGGCAACCTGACCACATTGGCTGAATCCCGGTTCACACCGGATGTGATCTACGCTGGGACCGACGACGGAAACCTTCAGGTCACGATGGATGGTGGTGACACGTGGGAGAACGTGGCGGATCGAATTCCAGGTCTCCCCGAGCGTACCTACGTTAGTCGAGTCGCTCCCTCGGCCCACGCCGAAGGTCGCATCTACGCGACCTTCGACGGACATCGGAACGGCGACTACTCTGCGTATGTTTACGTCAGTGAGAACTACGGTAAAGACTGGAACAGAATCGACGACGGACTCCCGCACGGATGGTCCGTGAACGTGATCACTGAGCATCACCGCGCGCCGAACCTGCTCTTCGTCGGGAACGAGATCGGGGTCTACTTTTCGATTGACCGCGGTGAGTCGTGGACGCAGCTGAAGAACAATCTTCCGGTGGTCCCGGTCGACGACATCGCCATTCATCCACGAGAGAACGACCTGATTCTCGGCACGCATGGCCGCAGCGCGTGGATCATGGCTGACATCGCGCCGCTCGAGCACCTCTCACGGTCGGTGATGGCGCAATCTGGGCATGTATTTCCGCTAAAGACGACGGTGATGTGGGCTCAGATGGGCGACTGGCCGTTTTACGGCGCGACCTACTCTGCTTCAAACCCACCGCGGGCGACCCCTATCCGCTACTACGTCCGTGACGAGGGCGCAGACGAGCACGACTTTAGCGTCGAAATCACAGACAGCTCTGGGGCGACGGTCCGAACGTTTGACGGGCCTGCCGAACCAGGAGTGAACGAAATTCTCTGGAACTGGCGGTATGATGCACCATATGAAACTCGCGCCGGTGAGGGCGGCGGCGGTCGAGGCCGGGGGGGTGGCACACCCCAGGGGCCGATCGTCATGCCGGGGCAGTACACCGTGACGCTCCACGTCGGGGAAGACGACTTCAGCTCGACCGTGGAGATCCAGGCCGACCCAAGGCGTTCGATGACGATGGCCGATCGACGGGCCAGGCAGGATGCGCTGATGAGTCTAAATCATTTAGCCGCACCACTTTTTGAGGCCACTCAGGCCGCACAGCGCCTTACCGACCAAATGGAAGAGGCGGAGTCCCTGCTGGAGGAATACCAGGGCGAGACCGAGGCGCTGACCGAGACGCTCGCCGAAATCCAGAAAGAACTGGAAGCAGTGCGCACCGGGCTCGGTGAGGCCAGTGCATGGGCAGGGGTCGGTGGTGCGATCCAGGGCTCCTCGACGCTGCCTACAGAGGACCAAATCTGGCAGGTCGACGCCGCCTGGCAAGCGGTCCCACCACTAGTGGAGCGTCTCAACGTGCTCATCGAGATTTCTGTGCCTGCCCTCAACGACGCGCTGGACGCCGAGGGCGTAAGACCCGATCCGGGAGCCCCGCTAACCGTCCCCACCCGACGAGGCGGCTAGGTAATCAGGCCTGCACCAGAGATAAACGCGACAACCTGATCCATAGGATCTCCTGTCCACTCCGCGACGCTCGACATCAGGCATACGGACATGACGATCCCTGCGTCGACGGCGGTAACACTCCGTATAAAGGCGTCATTCACAAAAATCGACACACTAATCACGAAGGATACGCGCGCGCGCCACTTACAAGCCGCTTTCGCACGCGATGTGGTGACGATTTTCTTCACTGTCTAATTGTCGCCTTCACAGATTGAGAGGACGAGGGAATACGAGTAGTACTCCCCTTAATTCTGCCCCTGTCCCGCTCAGGCCCGCAACTTAGGGACGCGCAGAACCGAGCTTGATCGCGTGAAGATACCATGGCACCTCTCGCCCACTATCTCCTGTATGTCCCGTCTGGCAATACAATCGGAAAGACGTATTGAGGATCAATCAATAGCTGATATATGGCCCCATCCATCTGCTCGACCTTGGCTTTCGTATTGAGCTTCCATTCCTGTTGAATCTCACCTGCGCGGTTCTCCTGTGCCCCCAAGACTGAGGTCATCGCCCAATAGATGTACTCAGTGGCCATACAACCGTAATCACAAGTTTGGTCATCATACGTGTACCACGCCGCCCCCGGATAAGGGGTTGGAACCGACTGGAAGCGTCCACCTCTCGCGATGTCCATAGCGTTCGTCAACGATGTGCCAGCGTCTTCTCCGAACGCATCCGGATAGGCCTTGGCAAACCCGGAGTGCGTGATGACATGCCAAATTTCTTCCAGCGCGGCATCGAATCGGCTCGTATGCCCGTTGTTATGCCAAGCAGGAACCGACTCATCTGCGCCTAGATCTTGGGCATTAATTGAACCCTGCTGGCTCTCTTGCTTCCACATATACAACGCGGCGTTGCTGGATATAAGGGCACTCATTAAAGCCGGATTGTCGACGACGCCATCTTCATCATTGTCTAGGTACTGAGCCATAATATTAGCGGCGTGCAGTAGCTTCACGTCCTCTACATTAGCGTACGCATAGATGGGCACTCCAAGAACATCAACCTTTCGATTAGTAGACGTGAAACCCGCATCGGAATGGGCGACAATAGTGAAGTTGGGGTCGTTTCCTGGGTCTGTCGGCCCGGTAGCATCCTCGCCGCATGAGACGAGCAGGAACAAAGGAACGAGCGGAATGGTCAGCGCGAACAGCAAGTCTTTCTTCATGCCTAATTCTGCCCACACACCACTCATACCCGCAACTTCGAATGAGTGAAACAGTGCTTGATAGCGAGGTGCGGCTATATGCCACAGAGTGCCCGGGGCCTAATCGCCGCTTCTCAGCTGGCGTGCCACATCCTCAACATTAGGACCTGCCTCAGCATGCCCGAAAGCTATCGAGTAACCTGACCGCCCGCTCGAGGGAGCGGGGATCTGTCCACATGACCAAGCCATGCAACAACCCCGCAGGAGGCTCCGTGCTTTAGGGCACGACGGTTATCAACAGCACTCGAGGGTGAGAGAGCTAGGGTCCCGTTTGGACTGAACGATGTAGCTGGACTTCAAGCCTCACCGGGTCGACATGGCACTCGTCAGCAGTCACCTCAATATCGTTCTGAGTCCACGTAACATACCCGTCCGCCACAATCGTCAGCTCGTAAAGTCCTGCTCGCTCTCCCGCTCCGAAGAGAACGTTACCCCCGACCTCCATCTCTTCACGATACGACCCTTCCACGAGGACGCCGGAAAGTCCCTCCGTTGCCTGGGCACCATCCGCCGCATCCGTGACGGTAGCCATGACCCCGTAACGGAACTCCCTTGTGCAGATTACCGCTTGGGGCTCCGTCAATCCGCACGCCGTGCCCAAGAGGGCTAGGAGCAGCGCGGCCGCACCCGCGACAAGATATCTTGGCATATCCCGGTGTACGGGTCGGGCGCTTCGATGTTCCCCCGGCCGTGCCCCCTGCGAGACCGTGTCGCGCGATACGTGTAGACGGACGGGAAACGGACAGAGCTGTATGTAACCGTCAAGGGCGACGAGAGGAGGACGAAACTCTCTCTACGTCACTGGATGATGGTACCTATTTTTTCAGGAAACGCCGACCCCACCCTTATGGAGCACCACACTCCACCGCCGGCACTCTAGCCACCCCAGTCACTCTCGGCTCTCGGGCACCAGCATCCACCAAGAATGGAACGACCGTCATCATGGGTTGATCCATGCGGACAAGAACGCCTGAGCCGTCCGTCTCGGTCTGGAGTTCCAAGAGCGTGATCTGTGACTGGAGCGTAGTCACCTGTTCTGTGCTGAGCGCATAGGCGCACGGAGGGGGATCGAGTATCTGGTCCGGGGTCGGGGCGTTGTCATCCGCTCCAAACAGGTAGAACGGTTCAGAGCGCTCCCGACCGGTGGCTTCCTTGGCCCCCGGCGCAGCTGTGACCGCGGTGACGATCTCGCTCGATCGGTTCCAGAAGAACTTTAGGACCGAGTTCATCGTCTCCTGATGGGCAGCCGCGCGCAGCGGCGCTCCCAGCTGGCTCGATGATTCGACGAGAAGCCCGAGGGCATGACGAAGCCCGACGGTATTGCGCAGCATCCTTTCGTCTTCGCCGCCCGCCCCGCCTGGGCCCGCGCCGTATAACTCGACACTATAACCGGCTAGGGGAAGCTGATCGAAGAGGTGGTCCTCAACCAGGGCTCGCGAAAGGTCCCGGACCGGCCCGTAAACGTTGAGATTCCGAGGCCAGAGCAGCTGCAGGTCGGGCGTTGTGGCCCCTCGCTCGTGAGCGTCCACCACAAGATCCGGTCGGAAGTCCCGAATGACCTGCGCAATGGTCCGGGCCTCGGGTGAGACGAGGGCGAGATGGTCCCGGTTGATATCGACGTTGTCCGCATTGCGGCGTGTGTTCGCGACCCGTCCGTCGGGATTCGCGGTGGGAATGACTAGGACCGTGGCTGTGCTCAAAGCGTCGGGAAGCAGGCTTGCCTCGTCGAGGGCGAGGTCGCGCAGGAATTGGAGCGCAGCCTCGCGTCCTGCCGGCTCGTTCCCGTGCTGAGCGCCTACGACGAGGAGTGACGGCCCTGCCGCGATCTGATCATCGGGAGCTGGCTCCGGATAGCCGAGCCGCACGAGGTGGATCGGGCGGCCTCGGACCGACGTCCCGACCTCGGTAATTCGGACTCGGTCGGATTCGGCATCGACCGCGGCCAGAAACGCGAGTTCTTCTGAATGAGTCGTGAACTCTAGACCGCTCCGCTCCTCGAACCCGGTTACGGTAGGGCTAACTTCCTCGGGTGGCCCGAGTCCCTGGTCCGAGCACGCTCCGAGAATCGGAAGAAGGCCGATCGCAAGCAGGGATGATCGACGCGAACGGGGGCCGGTCTCCGCACTCCACTCCGTCCGCCGCCGACTCAAGGAACCCGATGGACAAGGGCACGCTCGTACTTCGGCATCGTCGGGTCTAGAAGTCATCAGCTTATCGGTCTCCTTCTGTTGAATTACAGGAATAGCTAAGGGGCTGGATGCACGCTCTGCCATAAGGGGATGCATAATAGCAAAGCCCCCCAACAACCTAAGTCATTAGAGGGCTTTTCTTTCCATAAGTGGAGCCAGGCGGGATCGAACCGCCGAGCCTGAACCCATCCTCGGTCTTGAAGGTGGCGGGCACCCTGCAGTCGCCATGCTTTGCTTTGCAGGCCTACAGGTAATTCAGCGCCTCGCGGACAAACCCGTCGAGGTCTTCTCTTGCAGCCACTGGCGCTCCAGGCATCGATCGACTCGCTCGCCTGGTCCCAGGTCAGTGTGATGCGGCACTAGCGATAAGATGTCTTGGCATATCCCGGTGTACGGGTCGGGCGCTTCGATGTTCCCCCAGCGGTGCCCCCCTGAAACGAGACCGTGCCGAGCGATACGTGTAGACGGACGGGAAACGGACAGGGCTGGGTGCCACGGAGGAGCTAGGTGCCGCCGCGGGGATGCGCCTCTAGCCACTCGCGGGACAGACGTTGGGCTTCGGCTATTTGTTCGCGAGTCATCCGCTGTTCTACGATGCCTTTGTTGTCCAGCGCAATCTCACTTCCTCGGTCTGCCGCGAGATTGTACCACATATAGGCTAGGACATTGTCCTCTACCACGCCTTCGCCGTTGTCGTACAAAAACCCGAGGAGGTACTGGGCATCGGCATCCCCTTGCTCGGCAGCTAACCGAACCCAGCGTGCTGCCTCCGCATAGTCCTGCGGCAGGCCGGCACCATAAATGTGCATGAGCCCGAGGTTGCTCTGGGCAGCGGCATACCCCTGCTCAGCTGCTAACCGATACCAGCGTGCCGCCTCCGCAGCGTCCTCCGGCACACCCCAGCCTTCGGAGTGCATAACCCCGAGGCCGTTCTGGGCAAGCGCATTCCCTTGCTCGGCAGCTAACCGAAACCAACGTATCGCCTCCGCATAGTCCTCCGGCACGCCTTCGCCAGTGGCGTGCATACGCCCGAGTCTGGTCTGGGCAACGGGATACCCCCGCTCGGCACAGGAACGGACATCCTCCAAGGCAGACGACGGGCTTATGTCCGCGCAAGAAGCCGATGGAGTGACCTGTGCATCAACCCCAACGGGGATGACTGCTAGAGCAAGCGCAAATAACAGAGTTTTCTTCATGCCCCAATTCTGCCCCTGCTCCACTCAAACCCGCAACTCAGGACGAGCAGAACACTACCATACTGATCCTATCTATGAACTGCTGATAGAACGCTCTTGAGTATTTGATCAACGTTCTCTGGTTTCGATGAGGGATCTACAACTTCGCCTGGGCCCAGGATGAAACCGGTACCACCAGATTGCTGTATCGCGTCCGCAACTTCACGATCAACATCAGTTGTTGAACCCGCTACCAATGGACCGCCCGCGCTTGGTGTAATCCCGCCGATCAGGCACTTGTCAGTGCGTGTGCGCATTTCTGCGATGGATGGGCCATAGTCTTGGTCATGCCAGTTGAAAGCCTCGACAGGATAGTCGAGAACACCGTCAAAGTTTATATCGTGAGCATGCAGGTGATAGATATTGAACCAAGTCTTGCCCTTTAGCGGTTCGAGCATCTGTAGGTCGTACGGTTTGGAAAATTCGTTGTAGAGATCCGGTGGCAGAAGGTCTAACCCCGCCCATTGATTGGCGAAAAAGACACCATCCGCCCCACCAGAGACGACCCTTTCGACGAAGCTTCGGCTAGTTTCGGTGATAACTTCGAGGGCGGCATGTACTTGTCTTGGGGAGTCCTGCATGTACTGCAGCAGCTTGCCAGGTCCTGCGATCTTTGATGCTGAGGTTAGTGGTGAAAATACCGTCTGCACAAATGGTACGTCACCGTTAAGCATTTCAAGGGCAATACGCTGAGCTTCAAGTACAATGAGATATTCACCAGCATCGCTTCGGACCGGTGTGATCTTCAGCCAGTCGTCGGGCTTTTGAATCGGGCTTTCCGCCAGGATTGGTGTATCCGATCCTCCTCGAACATTTAGTTGGACACCCCAATCCACAACAGAATACAGCCCGTAAGGAGAAAACTTGACGAAGTCCATATCAAGCCGTCGCTGAAGGTGAACTGCTAATTCTGCAAGGCGTCTCGGCGAGCGATCTTGGTTTGCCCAGTGCCACCAAAAGCTCAGCGGGGTACGGTCAGTTGGGAGATTCGCCAAGGCAGCCTCAATCCGAGCGCGGTGACTCATTTCAGTGCTGTATGCTATCGGCGGCAAGGCGGCACTAGCGATGGTCAGTCCCGCGGCGCTTAGAAACGTCCTTCGTGAAACATTATTCAATTGAATATCACCCAGATGTTCGAGGTTTTCCGTGGGGTTGTTTCAGCACACCCGACCGCTATCAGCGCGATCCCGAATAGTAGCTTTCTATTCATGCCCTTATTCTGCCCCTACCCTCATCGTACCCGCAACTCAGGACGAGCAGAACACTGCTAGGCAGCTAGGTGTGGCTGGGTGCCACGGAGGGGGGCTAGTTGCCGCCGGGGGGATGCGCCTCTAGCCACTCGCGGGACATCCGCTGGGCTTCGGCTATTTGTTCGCGAGTCATCCGCCCCTGAATCGCCGCCTTGGCGGGGGACATGGTCTCTCCTTCGATCCGCACTAGCCGACCACCCCACTCCTGAACAAGGCCCTCGCGCTGCCAACCTTGGAGGTGGGGCCCGAGCGCTTCGTCTCGGACGGTGAAGAACTGCGCCCCGTGATCGAATCGATAGTCACTGTGCTCTCGGGTGTTAGCGCGCCCACCGGCTCGCCGGCCTTTGTCGAAGACGACAACCTCGAGGCCGGCGAGTTGCAGTGTGCGGGCGGCCATGAGGCCAGATAGTCCCGCGCCGATCACTCCGACGCGGTGGGTCATGCCGAGCGAACAGTGCTGAGTCCCCCGTCGACGCCAAGCGTCTGTCCCGTGATCCAGCCGGCGTCGTCCGATAGGAGCCAGCGAATCGACTCGGCGACCTCCTCTGCCGTGCCTAAGCGACCAAGAGCGTGCATCGCTTCCGAAGACGACCGGGCGACGTCGCTGCTCGTGATTCGGGCCGTGAGTGGGGTGTCGACCAGGCCGGGGGCCACGGCGTTCACTCGAATCCCTGCTCGACCGTACGTCGCGGCGGCAGAGCGGACGAGCGCGTCGACGCCACCCTTAGCGGCGGCGATCGCTTCGTGGTTCGGCAGCCCGATTGATGCCGCGGCCGTCGAGACGAAGACCACACTTCCTCGCTTCGCTTTGATCATGGGTCGAGCGATAGCACGCAGAGCGGCGAAGGCGCTAGTTAGGTTGGTGTGAAGCGTAGTCAGCCACTCGTCGGGCCTCGTCATGTGAGCAGGCTTGAGCATCAGGCTTCCCACGCACAAGGCCATTCCGTCAATCTGTTGGAAGCGATCCATCGTCGAGCTCACGGCGGCGTCGACGGCGTCGAAGTCGGTCGTGTCGGCAACAACGGAGAAGGCGGTGAGCTGGTCGGCCAGGGCGCCGAGGCGTTCCGGGTCTCGACCCGACAGAGCGAGTCGGGCACCCTGTGCGTGAAGAGTGCGTGCAAGCGCCGAGCCGATACCGCCGTAGGCGCCGAAAATCAGGTAGGTCGGTGGGGATGTACTCATCTATTTGGTAATCCGATTGGAGAGATCAGTCATACGGCACCGAGGGGGGGGAAGCCGTGGGAAGCGTCATCGACCCTCGAGGATCGCCTCGGCGGCTCGCCGGCCTGAACGGAGTGCGCCCTGAATCGAGCCGAACTCCGTGTAGTCTCCGGCCACGATGATGCCATCGCGACGCCTCGCGGAATCCTGTTGCTGGAGGCTACCGGCGGGGTGGCGCGGCAGGGCGTGCGGGACCCTATAGGTCTTGAGGTGCTGCCAACTCGAGACCTTAGGACCGAACCAACGGGCCAACTGATCAGACGCGGCAGTGTGGAAGGACATCGGGTCGTCGGCAGCCCCGTCCACACCGGACACAGCGACGAGGTGGGCGCCGGCGGGCGCGTACTTGGGTGCCACGTTGCTCATGACCGCGATGTGATTTGCAGGTCCGGTACCTTCGCCGTCCAGGACCAGAACGGGCTCTGCAGTCGGAGCCTCCTCTGCGGCAAAGTAGGACGTGACGGTCGCCTTGAACGCTGGAACGGGTGTGCCGAGCAGCGTGGACGCTGAGGCGCCGTCGAGCGCCACCACGACGTGTTGGGCCGAGACCGTCTGCCCTCCCTCCGTCGATACTTGGGTCGCCGACGCAGCCTGAACTGTCGTGCCGAGCGAGATGCGCTCGTCCAGCGTCGAGGCCATCTGCTCCGGCAGACGCTGCATGCCCTGTGCGGGCACGGTCGCTTCACCAATCGCGAAACACCGAAAGTAGTAGCGAAACAGACTCGCCGAAGTCTCAAGCGGTCGTTCGAGGAAGACTCCCCCCAGAAACGGCCGGAAGAAGGTGTCGATGAATTCGGCCGAGAAACCGAGCGACTCGAGCTCATCCTGTGTCGAACGGTCGGGTTCGCTGAAGCAATCGCCTGCTGGTGCGTTGGTGAGTCGACGCCGAAGTTTTGCGACCCTCATCTTGTCTGCGAGTGACCCGACCTTGGCCCTCAGCGAGGCCATGGCACTCGCCGGGTCGCGGTAGGGATCTCCCATCTTCTCGAGGCTCCTACCGTTCCAGATCAGGCTCCCTGCCTTGAAGGCTCTCAAGTCGAGTTGCGGCATGTCGATCTGTGCTTGCACCTCCTCATAGGCGGTCAGAAGTACCTGGAAACCACGATCGAGCGTGAAGCCATCGACTTCGTCAGTTCGGATTCGTCCGCCGACGGCATCCGACGCCTCTACGACGTGGACGTCCAGGCCTGCCTGCTCGAGAAAGAGCGCGCAGGAGAGACCGGACAAGCCTGCCCCGACGACGACGACCTCGGCCGACGAGGGGAGTGGAGCACCGCGCATTAAAACCCCGGGGGTCGTTCATGAATGGTCATGCCAGAACTTACTGAAAACCCCTGAACAAAACCGTGTTGTATAGGTAGCGACACGGGCGTTCAAAAAGGGAGGGACGGGGTACTGGGGTCGCGCCTGTCGGCAAAAGGGACCCGCCCGAGCTACCAGAATTTTTCGGGGAACGGCGT